>WTHE01000666.1 GCA_011523315.1 Candidatus Binatota bacterium | reverse complement strand
GTCCTTGCTGTTCATGGACGGAAAGGCGGCCACGCCCCGAGCCTGCAAGGTCTCGGTCACCTGCCACTTGTCGCGCGTCCGGGTCCAGGCGGTGATGATGCTGTCCAGCTCGTCCTCGTTGGCCTTGCGGTCCTGGACGGTTCGGAAACGGGCGTCCGTGCCCAGCCCGGTCTGGTCCATGGCCCCGCACAGCGCCCGCCACTCGGCGTCGGTGCCGCAGGCAATCGACACCCACTCGTCCTTGCCCGCACACCGGAAACAGTTATGCGGGGCCATCAGCGGGTCACGGTTGCCGCGACGGGTCGGCTCAAGGCCGTTCATGGCGTAATCCATCCAGCCCTCGGGCACCAGCGCGGCCACCGACTCCCACAGCGACACGTCGATATACTGGCCTTTGCCCGTCCGTTTGCGGGCGGCCAGGGCTGCGGTCACGGCCACCGCAGCGTGGATGCCGCTGTTGGGGTCGCCGTACGAGATGCCGACCTCCTGGGGCGGACCGCCCGCATAACCGGTCATGGCCGACAGCCCGGTCAGCGGCGCAATGGCCGGGCCATAGCCCATGTAGTTCTGGAGCGGGCCGCTGTGGCCGTAGCCGGAAACCGAGGCCATGATGATGTCGGGCTTGATCTTGACCAGCTCGTCATAGCCCAGGCCCAAGCGCTCCATCACCCCAGTCGCAAAATTATCGACCACCACATCGCTGTTCTTGATCAGCTCCTTGACCACGGCCAGACCCTCGGGCTGGGCGAAGTTGATCAGCACGCTCTTTTTACCCAGGCTCCACTGGTTGAACAGCCCTGAGCGGTTGACCCCGGCTTTCATGCCCGTGGGATACAGCGGCAGACGGCGGGTGATATCGATGCGGGTGTTGGACTCGATCTTGATGACCTCGGCCCCGAGGTGGGTCAGATACATCGTGCCGTAGGGGCCGGCCCAGACCCAGGTGAAGTCGGCAACCCGCACGCCTTCGAGGGGACGGCGGGTTTTGGGCCGGGGAGCCGGCGGCTGGGGGGCCGGAGCCGGCGGCAGCGCGTCTAGGACTTCGTCGGTGTGCTGGCCCAGCAGCGGGGCCGGACGACGGATCTGCCACCACGGTTCGCGCAGCTGGTAGGGCGGGCCGAGCTGGGTGACCGTCCCGGCCTTGGGGTGATCCACCTCAACAAAGAAATTCCGGGATCGCAGCTGGTCCTGCTTGCTCAGCTGCTCCATGCCGAACACCGGCGCAAAACAGATCCGCCGTGACTGGGCCTGGTGCCACAGCTCCTCGACCTTCCAGTCCTTGACCCACTCGTCGAGGTACATCTTCATCACGTCCTGGTTTTTGGACCGCTCGGTGACGCCCTTGAAGATTTCCCAGCCGGCCCACTCGGGGGTGTCCATCAGTTCGACGATGCGCTCCCACTGGTCTTCTTCGACCGCCAGGATAAAGAGCAGCCCGTCCTGGCACTCAAAGATGCCCCACGGATACAGCAGGCGTTTGCCCAGCCGCGAGGCGATCCGGTCGCTGTACGAGTAGTAGACAAAATTCTGCTCCAAAAAGGCGGCGATAAAAGCCTGGGTGGACAGGTCGATATGCTCCCCGGCACCGGTTTCCAGAGCCCGGTGATAGGCGGCCAGGGACGCCATGGCGCCCGACACGCCACCCTGGAAATCGCACTGGTGGCCGGCGACCTTCAGCGGCGGGAGGTCCGGGAAGTCCGAGGCGCCCGGGCTCAGCCAGCCCCAGCCGCCGCCGTGGGACACGTTCAGCTCATAGGCGTTATAGTCCTTGTACGGCCCGGTCAGCCCAAACGGCGTAATCGAACACAGGACCAGCCGGGGGTTGATGCGGCGAAAGGCGTCGTAGTCGATACCCCGCTCCGCCATCTGGGCGGCCGGGTAATTGTGGACCACGATGTCGGCCCAGGCGACGAGTTGGGCGAGCCGCTCCTGCTCCCGCGCCAGGTCGAGCGTGATGCCGCGCTTGTTGGTATTGAGCGCCAGGAACAGGCCGCTCTTCTCCGGGTCGGCCGCGCCGCCGGGAAACGGCCCGCGCCGCCGGGCCAGGTCTCCACCCGGTTCTTCGACCTTGACCACATCGGCTCCCAGGTCAGCCATGATTTTGCCGGCGTATGAGGCTGAGACCAGCTGTCCCAACTCGACAACCTTGACACCTTCGAGTCCTTGCATGCCGTACCCTCCTTCGACTGGGCTCTGGACAGGTCCTTCGACCAAGCTCAGGACAGGCCCTTCATCAAGCCTGCCATGATAGACTTCTGCCCCGGCTTTTCAACATCTGCGGTATCACGCGGTCTTGAATGCTGCGGCCAAGCTGGTATGCAGAAATACACGGAAGGAAAGAGAAACCGCATGGCAGAACAACGTTTTTCCCTGATTACCGATGAATCCCTGGCCGCCTTGCGGCAACTGATCGAGGTGCCGATCGAGGACTCGCTGGAACCCTGGTGCTACGAGGCCACCCGCGACAACATCCGTCACTACGCCCACGGCATCGGCGACGACAATCCGCTGTGGTGCGACCCCGACTACGCCGCCACCACCGCCTACGGCAGCCTGGTTGCGCCGCCGTCGTTTGTGTTTCCGCTGAACCGTATCCTGAGCGGCTATGTCGGCGGCCTGCCCGGCGTGCACGCCATGTGGGCCGGGGCCGACCTCGACTGGCACGCGCCCATGCTGCGCGGCGACGCCTTCACCACCACAGCCTGGCTCAAAGACCTGATCGAACACGACACCCGCTTTGCCGGCCGGGCGATTCAGCAGGTCTACCACGTCGAGTACTACAACCAGCACAAGACCCTGGTCGCCAGCGGCGACAGCTGGTGTTTTCGGACCGAGCGCGATACCGCCCGCGAGCGGGGCACCAAGTACACCGAGGTCAAACAACGCCAGCCGGTCCAGTACTCGCGCGACGCCATTGCCGAGATATTCGCCCAGTACGCCGAGGAGACAGTCCGGGGGGCGACCCCGCGCTATATCGAGGACGTGCGGGTCGGCGACAGCCTGCCCACTATGGTCAAGGGACCGATGACGGTGACGGGCTTTATCTGCTACGCCCAGGGCTGGGGCGGCCTGTATATCCGGGCCAACCGGCTGGCCTGGAAGCAGCTCAAGAAACATCCCGGCCTGGGCATTCCGGACCGCTTCGGCATTCCCGACGTGCCCGAACGGGTACACTGGGACGGCGATCTGGCCACCCTGGTCGGTACGCCCGACGCCTACGACTACGGCCCCGAGCGCACCTCGTGGATGACCCACCACCTGACCGACTGGATGGGCGACGCCGGCTTTCTGCGCCACATCCATGTGGAAATTCGGCGCCACAATCCGGTCGGCGATACGCTGTATATCAGCGGAGAAGTCACGCGCATCTTTGAGCAGGACACGGCCCACTATGTCGAAATCGCCCAAACGGCGAAGAATCAGAACGACGAACTGTCGGTGCGCGCCACGGCCACGGTTCGTCTGCCGTCGCGGACTTCAGAGCAGACGTGACGATGTAACGTCGGATGGCTACACCGATACAGGACCGTTATGGAAACCACATTGAACTCACCGAGGAAAGATGGTCCCATATTGCGACCTACCACCCAGAGCTTGAAAATTGTCGAGAAAAGATCGTAGAAACCATCCAGAAAGGGAGACGGCGTCAAGATGCACTGGAACTGGAGAAATATAAATACATCAGAAAATTCAACGATCTTCCTCTGAGCTATACCCATTTGGTTGCCGTGGTGAAGATGATTCGGAACAACTTCGTTCTCACAGCCTACGGAATAGAGAAGAGGAGCCGATGAGACAAAAGACATTGCATTATCACTATGATCGCGAGGCCGATGTCATGTATTTCTACTTTCATCACCCACGGAAGGCAAAAACAGTCGAACTGGACGAAGATTTCCTACTGCGTCTCGACCCGGAGACGGAAGAAATCGCCGGCTTAACGGTCATCAGCTTCTCTCGGCACTTCTCTTTTCTGCAGGAGCAGGTTCCAGACGATGGTGAGCTAGAAACGCATGCTGTGATCAAAGCCATGCTCGCAGCATGAACTGCCAAGGAGTTCCCAAAGGAGGACGCTATGGAAGCGCTTGCATTGCCCCCGACAGTCAGCGGTTCGGCCCCGGTGGTTGGACACGCGCTCCAATTTCTCAGAGACCCGATTCCGCTCCTGGAACGCGGCTATCAGGAGCACGACGCGGTCTTTTCCGTGCGGCTCGGCAACAAGCCGGCGGTCATCCTCCTGGGACCCGAAAACAACCGCTTCTTTTTCGCCGAAACCGATAAACTGCTGTCGATTCGGGAGGGCTACCCGTTCTTCATCAAGATGTTCCATGAGCGGTTCTACTTCTTTGCCGAGTTTGAGGAATACCTGAAGCAGCGGGCCATTCTGATGCCCCGTTTCCAGGGCCAGCAGATGACCCAGTATGTCTCGACCATGGTCCGGGAGACCGTCGATCTGATGGACCAGCTGGGCGACAGCGGTTCCTTCGACCTGATTCCGACCCTTGGCCCGCTGGTCATGAACATCGCCGCCCACTCCTTTCTGGGCTCGGATTTTCGGAGCCGCCTGGGCGGGGAGTTCTTCACCGACTTCCGGCATTTTTCGGCTGGCATGGAGCCGGTCCTGCCGCTGTGGCTGCCCCTGCCCAAGCTGCTCAGAAGCCAGAAGGCCAAGAAAAAGCTGCACCGGGTGCTGGGCGAGCTGATCCGCTCCCGTCGCCAGCAGCCGGTCGATCCGCCCGACTTCCTCCAGACCCTGGTCGAGTCACGCTTTTCCGACGGCCGGCTGCTCGACGAAGAGATGACCATCAACCTGATTCTGCTGCTGGTCTGGGCCGGCCACGAAACGACCGCCGGTCATATCAGCTGGGCGCTGATCGACCTGCTCCAGCACCCGGACTATCTGCAAACGGTGATTGACGACCAGGACGCCAAGATTGGCGACCGCCAGGATTTGGCCATGGCCGACGTGCGCCAACTGGTACGCATGGACTGGGCGGTCAAGGAAACCGAGCGGCTCCATCCGGTGGCCTACATCCTGATGCGGACCGCAGCCGAGAACCTGGAGATCGGCGGCTTTCAGGTGCCGCAGGGCACCCAGGTGTTTGCCGCACCGTCCGTGTCGCACCGCATGCCGGACGTGTTTCCCGACCCCGACCGCTACGTGCCGGAGCGCTTTTCACCGGAACGCGACGAATCCCGCAATCAGCACAGCCTGATCGGTTTCGGCAGCGGCATCCATCGCTGTGCCGGCGTGAACTTCGCCTATCTGGAAATGAAGGTCGTGCTGACCCTGCTGCTCCAGCACTACGAGTTCAGTCTGCTCGACCCGGCCCCAAAGGCCGTGTCGGGTGCCAAGACCAAGTGGCCGGCCAGCCCCTGCCGGGTGCGCTACCAGCGCCGCCACGGGGTACCCAAGGGCGTGCCGCGTGCCGAGCAGCACGACACCGGCCAGTGCCCGGTCGAGCACGACACGCCCGCCGGGGCCGGCCAGTGCCCGGTCCATCATTAGAACCGTCGGGACGGGTTTGCATTGAGCAGGCCACGCCCAATCCCCCCCTTTGCCAAAGGGAACTACATACTTGACTCATTGCGGGCCGTCAACTAGACTGTGCCCATG
>WTHE01000467.1 GCA_011523315.1 Candidatus Binatota bacterium | reverse complement strand
GCCAGGCGCGGGCTGGAGGTCTTCGCCCAGGAAGTGATGCCCGAGTTTGCCTAGCCGCCACGACAGCCAGACATTTCCCGACCCGGGCCGTCTGCCGGCCTGGGATGTCGGCCAGCTGCCCGCCCCGCCGCGCTTCAGCGTGCGCAATGCCGTGCGCGAAATCGGACCCGGAGTTATTCTGGTCGGGGCTGCCATCGGCAGCGGCGAGTGGCTGCTCGGCCCGGCTCTGACCGCCAAATACGCCGGCAGCATGCTGTGGATCGCCACGGTTTCGGTTGTGCTCCAGTCGTGTCTGAATCAGGAGGTCGCCCGCTACGCCCTGGCCACCGGCGAGCCGATCTTCACCGGCTATATGCGCTGCTGGCCCGGCAGCAAGTGGTACAGCATGTGGTATCTGGGCCTGGACGCCGGTGTGCTGTGGCCGGGTCTGGCCACCAATGCCGCCACCGCAGTGGCCGCCGGCATTCTGAGCGTGCAGCACGACGCCTATGTCATGCCGAGCCAGGCTGACGCCATTCTGGTCACCGCCTGCGCCTATGCGATTTTTGCCGTGTGCGCCGGCCTGGTGCTGTTTGGCGGCAAGGTCTACACCATGCTCCAGGTGGCGATCACCTTTATGGTCGTGTGGATCTTCAGCTATCTGCTGTTTGTTGACCTGTTCATGGTCAGTGGCCGGTCGTGGGGCCTGGTCCTCGCCGGCTTTGTGAATTTCGGCCACTTCCCCGACGGGCAGATCCTCGACTGGGCGCTGATTGCCGGTTTTGCCGCCTTTGCCGGGGCGGGCGGTTTGGGCAACGCGGCGATCAGCAATTACGTCCGTGACAAAGGCTGGGGCATGGGCTCGCTGGTCGGCGCCATTCCGTCTGCGGTCGGCGGCAAAGAGATCAGTCTGTCGCACTTGGGCATGGTCTTTCCGGTCACCCAGGACAATATCCGTCGCTTTCGGGAGTGGTGGAAGTACATTCTGTTTGACCAAGCCCTGATCTGGGGCGGGGGGGCCATGCTGGGCATTGCCCTGCCGGCTATCCTGGCCGTCGAGTTCATCGACCCGACCCGGAATCTGGGCCAGTGGCAGGCGGCGGCGTTTCAGGCCGAGGGCATTGCCAGCCGCTACGGCGCCGTCTTCTGGTACCTCACCCTGGTGTGCGGCTTCTGGGTATTATTCTCCAGCCAGCTCGGCAGTATGGACGCCATCGGCCGGCGCTGGAGCGATATGATCTGGACCGGCAGCCAGCCGGAGCGGACGGCCAGGGGATCGCGCCTGGTGTGGTCGGCGACGGCCGGTCTGGTCGGGCTCGGGCTGCTGGGCGTGTGGCGGTCGGGGTTCCTGTCCGCTCCCCAACTGCTGCTGGCGACCGCCTTCGTGTACGGCGTGCCGAGCGCGATATGGGCCGTGCGGCGGCTGGCCGCCAGCCTGCGGGCCGACCAGCTTGAGGCTCGGGTCCTGACCCCGCTGGTGCTGATCTACCTGGTCAGCGTGCTCGGCTGTATCGCCATGTCGGCGCTCAGGGTCGGCCAGACGGCCGGCGCCGACGGCATGTGGGTCGAGTGGCGCACGACCGTCAGCGTCTTCGTGTTTGGTACGGCCTGGCTGGTCGGCTCGGCCTTCATTCTGGCCCGCCATATGCCGCCCCATAACGTGTACAAGATCTACTACCTGATCATCGGCATGTATATCACCTGGTGTTCCATCGCCATGCAGCTCGCCCGACCGCTGACGATGATTCTGATCATGTCGAACATCGCCGGGTTTCTGCTGGCGGTCAGCGCCCTGCATACGCTGTACGTCAACCGCCGCTTTCTGCCGTCCGCCCTACAGCCCCGGTGGTGGAAACAGCTGGCCCTGCTGGCCTGCTCGGGCTGGTACTTTTTCATGAGTTTCATGGCGCTCGACGCCCGCCTCGACGCCCAGCTGGGCTGGAGCCTGCGCGGCTGCCTACTACCGTAGAGGAACGAACCATGAGTGACGAATCGTCCTGGGAGGCCAAGAATCACGCCGCGACCCAGCTCCACCTGCAGGGCCGCTACGCCGAAGCCGAGGCCCTCTTTGTGGCCGCCCTCGAAGAGGTCGAACAGTCCGGTCAGGAAGACCTGCGCCGGGCGTTAGTCCTGAACAATCTGGCCAATCTGTACCACAACCAGAAAAAATACGACCGGGCCGAGCCCCTGTACCGACGCGCCCTGGCCATCCGCGAAGCGCAGCTTGAGCCCACTCACCTGCTCGTCGCCCAGAGCCTCAACAACCTGGCCGCGCTGTGCCGCGACCGCAGTCAGTACGCCGAGGCCGAAAACCTCATCAAGCGCTCGCTGGCGATCAAGGAAAACCTGCACGGCTCGCGTCACATGAGCCTCACCAACAGCATCAATACCCTGGCCGCCATCTATGGCGACCAGAGCCGCTATGCCGAGGCCGAGGAGCTGTTCAAGCGGTCGTTGGACATCAGACAGGACGCCTTTGGCTCCCACCATCCGTCCGTCGCCAGCAGCCTGGTCGGCCTGGGCGAGACCTATACCGGCCAGGGGCGCTACCCGGAGGCGCGGGCGGTTTTTGAGCGGGCGCTGCGCATCAGAGAAGAGGCGCTCGGCCCAGAGCATCCGGCGGTGGCGGCTGCGCTGGAGGCCGAGGCGCGGCTGCTGAGGAAGATGGAGCGTGAAGCCGAGGCCCAAGAGGTGGAAGCCCGAGCGCGGGCAATCCGCGCCCGGAATGCCTGAGCCCGCAGGTTCAGGCAGCCTTAGGTTTAGGCGCAGCCTTCTTGGCCGGGATCATTTCGTCGAGCTGGATCAGGATGCCATCCGGGTCTTCGGCAAACGCGCTGCGGATGGTGCCCTCTTCGGTCTTGGCCAGGACGTGCGGCGCGGCGGCGAACTTCACCCCCTTGGCCTTGAGGTCTCTGTACATCGCGTTGAGTCCTTTGACCCAGAAACCCATATGCGAAATACCGACCTGATCGACCTTGATGCTTCTGCCGGTCGGCGGCTTGCCCTCCGGCGCGATGATGACCACGATCGGGGCGTCTTCGGTCATGCCGTAGGGCCCCTTTCTTGTTCGGCCGTAGCGCAGGGTGGCAAATTTGATCTTCCGATTTTTGACCCGGTAGATGCCCGCATCCTCGCCTCGGCCTTCGACGTTGGTCCCCTCCTGGGAAACCTTGAAGCCGAGCAGATCGCGGTAGAAATGCAGCGAGCGGTCAAAGTCGCGGGCGCACAGCGCAACATGGGACATTCCTCTTGGTCTTGCCATAACACTCCCTCCTTCGTGGTGTGAGACTCCGAACGACTTCTTATCCTGTACGCTACTCGGTCATGGCGGGTCAAGACTTGGCTGCGGGGCGGTAGTGTATCACTTTGAATTTTGACCGCTCCGCTGAAAATTATTCAAAGTGATACACTGACAGGCGAGAACGTGTCGAGCTTGGCTTTCAGCTCATCTCGCGTCATTCTTCAGCCATCCGCCGTTCGATCAAATCCGCAAAAGAGGGCTTGAGTTCGATACCAACCCATCTCCGTCCCAGGTCACGGGCCGCGAGCAACGTCGTTCCAGACCCCGCATACGGGTCGAGAACAACACTCTGCTCGCGGCTGGTCAGGCTGACACACTGCCGCGCGAGAGACATCGGCATCATGGCCGGGTGAGCGTCAATGTCCCCATTCCGCCTCTTGACTGGCTCAGTCGGGATTTCCCACACGGTGCGGAGCCGACGTCCTCGGGGGCCGAGCACGCCCTTGGGGTCGTAGTAGTAATTTTGTTCTTTGGACAGCAGGAATACCGTCTCATGCGCCTTTGTTGGGCGGTCCCGGACCGATTCCGGATGGGCGTTCGGCTTGTACCAGATCGTTTCCGACCGAACCCACCATCCCGCTGCCTGGAGGGCGAATGCCAGCCGCCACGGCACGCCAATCAAATCCTTCGGTTTCAGACCTTTCGGTGTCGGCGGCCGAACGGACATTGCACGGGCGCGGTTCTTCTTATCTGGTGCACGGTAGCGACGATTCCCCGAGGTATAGGAATCCCCAACGTTCAGCCAGACTGTTCCGTCGTCTCGCAGAACACGCTTCATCGCTTCAAAGGCATTCACGATGCTCGTCACGTAGGTATCAAGAGTGTCGTCTCGTCCTATCTGGTCTTTCACATCGTAGTCTCGCAAAGACCAATAGGGGGGGGAAGTCACCACCGTCTGAATAGATTGATCCGGGAGGAGTGTGAGCGCGTGAACGGCGTCGCCACAGATGAGGACAGAGCGCGAAATCGTCTTGAGCGTCGGCGAATCCGTGCCGTTGAGCCGCGTGTAATCATCCTTTGCCTTTGGGCACCTCTCAACGCGATCCACCAAAAGGGGCAGGTCTTTCTGGTCCATAGTCCCTCCTTTCGGTGCGGTAGTCAGCTCTCGGCCCTCAGGCGAGCTTGCTCGGCAAAGGTGAACCGAGCGGCATCGAACAGTAGTTAGTATCCCAGCTGTTTATCTATCAGTCCCAGCAAGGGCTCGCCGCGCTGGATGCGGCCCAGATTGTCACAGAAGCGGGCCAGGTTGCGCGGGGCGCGGAGCTGGCTGGCACCGGCCGTATGCGGGGTCATGACCACGTTGTCGAAGGTCCACAGGGGATGCTCGGCCGGCAGCGGCTCGCGCGGGGCGACGTCCAGCCCGGCTCCACCGCAGCGCCCGTCCCGCAGCGCGCGGACCAGCGCGTCGCCGTCGATGATCTCTCCACGGGTGACATTGATGACCAGGCCACCAGGCTTGAGCTGGGCGAAGGTGGTATCGTTGAGCAGATGCCGGGTCTGGGCGGTCAGCGGACAGCACACGGCGACCACGTCAGAGTCGGCCAGCAGCTCGGCCAGACGCTCACGGCCCCACACCTCGTGTACCCCGTCGGAGGGCGACACCGGCCACTCGTCAAGGGCCAGGACCCGCATACCAAACGCCGTGGCCCGCCGGGCCATGGCCCGACCGGTACCGCCAAAGCCGACGATACCCATGGTCAGGCCCTCCAGCTCGATCTCTTTGCGGCGCATGGCCTCGCGGGCGTCCCAACTCCCGGAACCCAACCGGATGGCGGTCGCAATCTGGCGGGTCAGGGCCAGCAACAGACCGAAGCCGGTGTCGGCCAGATGCCCGCCGACCAGACCCTTCTCACCGGTCAGGACGACCTCCGAGTCGCGCATGGCCGGATACAGGAACATGTCCACGCCCGAGGCAATGGCGTGCACCCAGCGCAGACCGGGCGCGGCGTGGAACAGCGCTTCGGGAAGAAAGCCCAGGATGATATCCACGTCCCGGGCCTGCTCCAGCGCCTCGTCCAGCCGTGATGCGACTCGGATGCGCGAGCCGGGTGCGGCCGCCGCCCGTATCTTGTCCATGTCCTGGTCGGACAGCTCGGGCAGGGTCAGCCCCAGCAGAACCAGGATATTCGTCGGTCCGTCCAGCTTGAGCGTGCTCATATGTTTCCCGCCTCCTGTGGAGTGAGCGGATTGTACGCGGATAGGCGTGTTGATGCAAAGCCGGAAAAGGTGTAGTTGGCCGGGGAGGTCGGCGTTCTTTGGTCTGCACAGCCTGACCTTGCTCAATAAAGGAGGACCAGCCCGTGCCACATACAGACGAGGTGTTCGATGTCATCGTGGTCGG
>WTHE01000253.1:3651-5622 GCA_011523315.1 Candidatus Binatota bacterium | reverse complement strand
TGGGGGAGAGGGTGGCGAGGTCGTTGTGCCACAGGTTCAACTGTCGCAAGTTGGTCAGGCCGGCGAAGACGTTGGGGGGGAGGGCGGTGAGTTCGTTGTCGTAGAGATCCAACTGCTCCAAGCTGCTGAGACCGGCAAAGTCACCCGACTGTAATGTTTGTATGCGTTCGGAGCCCAGACTCAAAACACTGATACGGCCGAGCTGGTCGGCTGTCACCTCGGCGCAGTTCATCTCGCCCCCGACTATAGCGACGAGGGCGTCTCTCACCTGTGGGGTCCGGTCGCAGACACCGGTCTGCGCTTGCGCCTGAACGGCGGACGGCAGCACGAACAGGCTGACGATCAGGAGGAAGAGCAGGCCGGCTCTTCCTATACTCCGGTGGTAGCATTCCTGCGTTTGAGGTCCTCGGCTCATATCGCTCGGCTCGATAATCTTGGTCATCCTTACTCCACTCCTCAGCGGACAGAGGCTTCAGTCTTCCGCTCTGAACTCTTACTGAATGCTCCGAATTGCTATAGCCAACAGGTATTTATGTCAAGGCTGCACGGGTACCCTTGCGGACCGGCTCAAATTTCTTTAACTGGATGCTGTGTAGACTTGGCAGACGCCAGATGACGGGAGGGGTGAGTGACGACAGCCGACCAACGACCTATTATCCAGACCTTCGACCTCAGCGATTTAGCCCACGAGTTTACCCGCCAGAGTACGGCCGAAATAGAACGCCGGCGCAGCCTTGAGCCCGACTTTGACGAAACCCTGTACCAGCAGGCGCGCGACCTCGTCTTGCGCAAACTCAAGCACCGTGAGCCGAGGGATGCGCGATGATTATCACCCAGATCCGGGCCGAGAATATCCTGCGCTATACCAAGCTCCACCTGCCCAAGCTGCCCTCGGTCGGCCTCATCGGTATCAGCGGACCGAACGAATCCGGCAAAACCTCGATCGTCGAGATCGTCTGCCTGGCGCTTTTCGGCCGGACCTCGACGGTCGAGGCCACCCAGCTGACCAAGATCATCAAATGGGGGCAGTTTTCGGGCGCCCTGTGGGTCGATTTCAGAGTCCGGGACGGCAATACCTATACGGTCAGTCGCCAGTTCGATGGCGACGGCACGTGTACCGCCCAGCTCGCCCAGACCGGCTCGCCCATCCCTCTGGCCCGCGGTCTGGAGGCGGTCAACGAGATGATTGTCCAGCTGGGCGGCTTCACCTACCAGCGTTTTGTTGATTCCTTCTATCTGGCCCAGCGGAATGTGATCGCTCCCGAGGTGTTGAAACAGACAGTCAGAGTGCTGTCCGGTATCCAGACCCTCAACAACATCTCCGCCGAGTGCGAGTCCGAGATGCGGACGGCCCAGGACGCCCTCATTCCCATTGAATCGAAAATCAACGCGGTGCAGCAACAGCTGGCCGACCTGAATATCCAGCCCGCCGCCCTGGGCCAGCTCCAGGCCCAGCGCCAGTCCCGGCTGGACGCGCTGAAGCAGGCCGAGGCCGAGCGGGAGCGTCTGACAAGCGCCGCAAGCGGACTGCAAACCGCTGTCGAGCGGGCCGCCGGGCAGCTTGAGCAGCTGGCCGAAACCGCTCCGGCCAAATCCCTGGCCGAGTGGCACGACACGGCCCGAGGTTTGCACGCAGCTAACCAACAGCTGGCCGAAGCGTATCTGGCCGCCGGGGTGGATGCGGCAGCCAGTGCCGGACTCAAGTCCTGGCTGAGCCAGCTTGAGGATCAACTCGGGGCTTTTGAGCCGGTCCGGCGGGACCTCTCGGCTCGGCGTGAGAGTCAGTCCTGGCTGGTCGGCGAGGGCGAACGTCCGGCCCAAGATACCTCTGAAAAGCAACCTCTGGCCCAGCGTCGGGCGGTGCTGAGCGACGCACTCTCTACCGCTCGCCGCCGCCGCTTGCTGGTGCTCGGACTGGGCGTGCTGGGCCTGCTGGCCACGGGAGCGAGGGCGATGGAGGTCAACGGCAAG
>WTHE01000253.1:0-3641 GCA_011523315.1 Candidatus Binatota bacterium | reverse complement strand
GTGTATGCCCTCGGCAGCGGCGTCTTCGCCTTTGTCTTCTTGGTGCTGGCGACCCTGCGGGCGGCCGATGTGGTGTCCTGCCGGCAGGAACTCACCCGGCTCGATTTCCAGGCCGAGGCGATCCGGGCTGAGCTGCAAACCCTTGAGCAGGCTGAACAGCTGCCCGTGGCTGAGCAGGTAGCGGTCTTGCAGACCGTCGCCCAGACCTCTGCCGATGATCGGATGGCTGCTTCAGTGGCCGGTTTTGCTGAAGGCCAGGGGCGGTCCTTTATGAGTCAGGAGGGGGTTGGGGAGAAACTTGTCGAGTTGCGCCGCATAGTGGCCGAGAACGAACAAAGCGTGTGTCAAAGCCAAGGCCGGCTCAAGGCTGAGGTCGCACACCAGACCGGGCACATCGAAACCTGTCAGAAAGAACTTGAACAGTTGGACCGGAATATAAATCATGAGCAGAATCGCTTGGATGCGGCCAAACAGCTCAAGCAACATATCAGCGATTTGGAACACCAACGGAGCGAGCGCCTGGAACACATCGCCGTGCGTCGAGCCGCCCAGCAGTTGCTCGACACCACCCATCCCCGCTTGCTCGGCAGCTTCAATCTTGAGCTGCAAAAGGTGGCCGGCCGGATTGTGCCGCTGCTGACCGAGCAGCGCTATGTCAATGTCCGGATCGGTGAAGACTTGGACCTCCAGGCCCTGTCTCAGGAAAAGGGCGACTTCGTCAGCCTGAGTGAAATCTCCGGCGGCACCTACGTGCAGCTGATGCTGGCGGTCCGCCTGGCCCTGTCCCAAGCCCTGATTACCTCAACCGTCCAGGGCGAAGAGTGTCTCATGCTGGACGAGCCGTTTGCCTTTTTCGATGCCAAACGCCGGCGTGAGGCGCTTGCCGTCCTGCCCCGCATCAGCGAGGAAATTGAGCAGACCTGGATCCTGGCCCAGGACTTTGACGAGACCAGTCAACTCGACCTGCATGTCCGCTGCTCGCGGGACACGGACGAGCTGATTGCCGGATAGGAGAGCAGAATGGAATTTGCCCTGAGCGCTGAACAGGAAGCCTTCCGGACCGAGATCCGTGAGTTTCTGGCTCGCGAATTGACCGATCAGGCACCGATTGAGGACGGCTGGATCACGGGCTTCTCGCGGGAATTTTCGCACAAGCTCGGCGCCCGTGGCTGGATCGGACTGACCTGGCCCAAACAGTATGGCGGCCAGGAAAAAACCTATCTGGATCGCCTGATCCTGACCGAGGAACTGCTGCGAGCCGGGGCGCCGGTTGCCGCCCACTGGCTCGGCGACCGGCAGGTCGGACCGGCGCTGCTGGCTTACGGCAGCGAGGAGCAAAAAGCCGCCATCCTGCCCCGAGTGACCAGGGGCGAAGTCGTGTTCTGTCTGGGCATGAGCGAGCCCGGCTCGGGCTCTGACCTGGCCTCGCTGCGCACCAAGGCGGTCGAAGAGGGGGATCACTTCTCGCTCAGCGGCCAAAAAATCTGGACCAGTTTTGCCCATGTGGCCGACTACGCCTATCTGGTCGCCCGCACCGATCCCGACGCGCCAAAGCACAAGGGCATCAGCGAGTTCATGGTTGACATGCAGACGCCCGGAATCGAGGTGCGGCCGCTGGTCGATATCACCGGTGAGCACCACTTCAACGAGGTGTTCTTCGATAATGTGAAGGTACCCCACGAGTGGTTGATCGGCGAGAAGAACCGGGGCTGGTATCAGATCGCCTCCCAGCTCGACTACGAGCGGAGCGGGATTGAGCGCTTGCTCAGCAACTATCCCCTGTTCCGTGACGCGGTCGCCTACGCCAAACACACCGGTCAGGCCAAGGACCCGCTGGTGCGCAACCGGCTGGCCGAAATGCACATCGAGCTTGAGTTGGGGCGTTCAATGGTCTATCGGGTGGCCTGGATGCTGACCCAGGGGGGGATCCCGAACTATGAGGCGGCCATGGCCAAGTGCTACTGCACCGAGGTTGAACAGCGGATCGCCGATACGGTCAGCGGTCTGCTCGGCGACTACGCGGTGCTCATGCCCGACTCGCCGGCGGCCCGTTTGGCCGGCCGGGCGGCCCGCGAGTACCTGTACGCGCCGGCGTATACGATCCAGGGCGGAACGAGCAACGTGCTACGCAACATCATGGCCATCCGCGGCCTGGGGCTCCAGCCCGGCAGATAACAGGCCCGGCGTGCGCATTCACTGAAACGAGGAGTAACGATGCTGTTGGCAGACAAAGTTGCGCTGATCACCGGCTCGTGCCGCGGCACGGGGGCGGGTATTGCCCGAGTGTTTGCCCAGGCCGGGGCCAAGGTGGTGATTAATCAGGTCCGGGACGAGGGCGATCCCCAGCAGGTTCTCGACGAGATCAGGTCGGCCGGCGGGCAGGCCATTTTTGTCAAAGCCGATATTACCGATGCGGCCCAGGTGGCCGACATGCTGACCCAGGCCGAGCGGGCCTTTGGCCAGGTCGATATTCTGGTCAGCAATTATGCCGCCGGAGTGCCGCGCAAGTCGTTTGCCGACAGTAGCTGGACCGAATGGCAGGAGCAGATTGATACCACCCTGAAGGCCGCCTTTGTGTGTTGTCAGGCCGTTCTGCCGGGCATGAAGGAGCGCCGCTGGGGACGCATCATCAGCGTCAATACCATCGGTATCCACCAGCCCGGACCGTCTTACCACGGCTATACCTCGGCCAAAACCGCCATGCTGGGCTTTACCCGGAACCTGGCGGTCGAGGTCGGCCCCTACAATATCACGGCCAATATCGTCTCCCCCGGTCTGACCCTGACCCAGGAGGTCAGGGCCATGCTGACTCCCGAAGCCCAGGAAAAACACGAAAAACAGGTACCCCTGCGCCGGACCGGAACGGTTGAGGACACGGCCAATGCGGCGCTGTTTTTTGCCTCTGAGCTGGGCAGTTTCATCACCGGCGAATACCTGCTGGTGTGCGGTGGACAGGTCATGGCCTAGGGCCGACGGCCGATGTTTCGCGTGAAACAGCTCAGCCCTTACTTCAAGAATTCCCGGCTCATGCGTTCGATTCAATTTTGATACAATCCCCTTACGTTTCAGGCGTATAGCGTGCAGATTTCATGTGACGTCGCGCCTACTCCTTGATGTACACCAGGGTGCCTTCGGGGGTCGTGCGGTACAGTTCCCGGATGTCCGGGTTCGACAGCGAGATGCAGCCGAGCGTCCAGTTGACCCCGACCCTATTCAGCTCGGCATGGTCCGTGCCGTGCAGCCCGATTTCACCGCCCGGACCCGGATGGCTGCCGTTGTGGCCCGGGAGCCGGCCGGTCTTGAGGTGGTGCCGATGGCGGGCCACATCGGACGGGGTCGGATAATCCAGCAGCATGAAACGCGACCAGCGGGGGTGCCGACGTTTGCCGATGATCATGTACAGGCCGATGGGGGTGCGTTTGTCGCCCTCGTACAGCTTGCGCCCGTCCCGACGGGCAGACACGATCGGATAGCTGCGGACAAGCCGGCCGTAGTCATACACCTGTAGCAGCTGACAGCTCTTATCGACAACAAGCACCCGCTCTTCCTCCACCGCCCAGGACAGAAGGCTGTCGGTATCGAGCCGGTCCGGCAGGCGCACGGGCTCAGGCGGGACCGGAGGGGGGGGTGGAGGCACATAG
>WTHE01000719.1 GCA_011523315.1 Candidatus Binatota bacterium | reverse complement strand
TGAATCTGTCCGCTGGGCCAGAATTTCCTCTTCCACCTCGACCAGCTTGTCCTTGCCGAAAAAGAGTTCGTCCCCGACAAAAAAGCTCGGCGCGCCAAACACGCCGCGGGCCACCGCATCCTCGGTATTCTCGATCAGCCGCTGTTTGATCGCCGGCTGCTGGACGCCGGCCAGGATAGCCTCGGCGGGCAGGCCGGACGCGGCCAGTGCTGCCCGCATCACCTCGGCCTCGTCCATCTTTTTGGGCTCGACCCACATGTGGTGATACACGGCGTCAACGTACTGGGCGAAATAGTCCTGGCTGTGGGCAAACACGGCCCCCCGCATGAGCTGGAGGGTATTGACCGGAAAGTGCGGATTCCTGGCGTAGGCGGTAATGGCGTGCTTTTTGAGGAAGCGCCGCGTTTCCAGGGCGTAATACTCGGGCTTATTGGCGATGCCCTTGAGCGACACCGCCGGCGAGACGTTGTTGGTGGCTTTGAACACCCCACCCAGCAAAATCGGGACATAGCTGAATGTCGCACCGGTCCGCGCCTCAATGGCTGGAATCACGAGGTGCGCCAAGTAGGCGTTGGGACTGCCAAAATCGAAATGAAACTCAAGCCGCGGTGTCATGTCCGGCCTACCTCTTGTGTGCCGCGTGTTTCGCCCTCAGGCTGGGGCAAGACTAAGCCATTTCCCCGCTCAGAGCAACACGGACGAGACCTGAACCACGTCCGATCTGCGCCTCTCGAACTCCCCGGCTGAACGCGCTAGGCTGATGGGAAAAAACAGCGGAGGGACGTATGACAGCAGACAATGCCGCACTCCAGGAGTTGCTCGATAAAAACGCCTGCCAAGAGGTGTTGATCCGTTATGCGCGGGCGCTTGACTGGGTTGATGAGGAGGCTCTGAAAACCGTTTTCTTCCCGGATGCGGAGATCGACTACGGCTTTTTTACCGGCCGTGGGGACGAGTTCATTCCGGTCGTGATTGAGTTGGAACGGGGATTTCTGCGCCGCTGGCACAACAACGGGCCGGCCCTGATCACGCTCAGCGGCGATGTGGCCGAGGCTGAGAGCTATGGCCTGGCTGCGGCCGTCTCTCGGCAGGACGGCCAGACCGTGACCAACGTGTTCGGCGGGCGTTATCTCGACCGCCTGGAACGCCGTGACGGGCGGTGGGGCATTGCCAGGCGGCATTACCTGTTGGACTGGCAGCGCTCCTTTGAGATGGACGCGGCAAACGAGGCTGTTCCGGGTTTGCCCTGGCTCGACGGAGCGGACCCGGACCATCCGCTGTACCGCCGCCTGTAGGGGCCGGCCATGGCCATCTGCCGCGTTGCGGTCGGTGAGATCGCCCCGGAACTCTCACCCGGAAGCCAAGCCTGGACCGATCTGATCCGCGACCTTGAGCGGCTTCAGCCAGACCTGTTTGTACTGAACGAGCTGCCCTTTGGTCCGTGGCTAGCCGCCCGTCCCGGCTATGATCGGGACGCCTGGCGGGCGTGTGTCGCCGCGCATGAACAAGGCGTGGCGGCCGTCCACGAACTCGGGGTGCCGACCGTTCTGGGCAGCCGTGCCGTCGACCTTGACGGCCGCCGCTGCAACCAGGGCTTTATCTGGCGCCACGCCGCCGGGCTTGAGGCGATCCACACCAAACAGCATCTCCCGCGCTCGCCCGGCTATTGGGAGACGAGTTGGACGCAGCCGGGGCGGCAGCGATTTCAGCTTAGCCAGGCCGGACCGCTGCGGGTCGGCATGCTGATCTGCACCGACATCATGTTCAACGAACACGCCCGGCAGTACGGACGGGACGGGGTTGATCTTATTGTCGTGCCCCGCGCCACGCCGCCTCTGGTCTCGCACCAGTTCGAGGTGGCCTTACAGATGACCGCGATTGTCTCGGGCTGTTATGTGGCGTCGTCGGACCGTCGGGGAACCGATTCGGCCGGCGAGGCGTTTGCCGGGCGCGGCTGCATCATCAATCCGATCGGCCAGACCGTGGCCGCGACCTCATTTTTCAGCCGGGTGGCGGTGCACGATATTGATACCGATTTCGTGCGCGGTCAGCAGCAGCGCTATCCGTGCAATGTCATTGACTGAGCGTTACCGACCGTCAGACTGGAGCACCACCCTCACCGCCACGATCTTGCCGGCCTCGACCCGACCGGCCAGAGGCACGGCCCAGTAGGTCAGCCACGCCAACCAGTATCGGCGTTTGTAGGCCGCGTTGATCCGCTCTAAGGTGGAGACATCGGTCACGACGTGTGCCGCTCCGACAAAAGCCGGTCCGGTCGCGTCGCTCAGCCACACCTGAGCCGGACTGCCCCGACGGATGCGCCGGGCTTTATACGAGTCCGGCGCGGTAATGAAATAGACGGCCTCGCTGTCGTACATGAACCACACCGGCGCGGCCCTGCCCCATTCGCCGTTGGCGCGCTGGGTCGCGATAGAGACCAGTTTGTGCGTCTCCAGAGCCGTTTTTACCGAATCGCTCAGCTGGCCCGCGCCATAGGCGACGGCACACACGCCGAGGGTCAGCAGAATACCGAGTAGAATAGGCATAACAGGGACTCCTCACATCCGTCGGGAACGGCGCGTCGGCTCCGCGCTCAGCTCCGTAAATACGACGCCCCGTTCACATCAATGATGCTGCCGGTGGCAAAGTTGGCCTGACCGGAGGCCAGAAAGGCGACAATCGCGGCCACCTCCTCGGGCTTGCCGACCCGGTTCAGGGGACTCTGAGCCCGAATCGCGTCTCCGCGCGGACTGGCCAGAATCGACGCCGACATATCGGTCTCGACAAATCCGGGGGCCACCACATACACGAAGATGTTCTCCGGCGCCAGGGCCTGAGCCAGCGACTGGCTCATGATGTTGAGGGCGGCCTTGCTGGAGGCATAGGCCGGGGACTTGGGTGCCCCCCGAAAGGCGCCCCGAGACGAGATGTTGACGATCTGGCCCCCGCCGCTGTCCCGCATATGCCGGGCAGCCCAGAACATCACGTTGGACGGGCCGACCAGATTGGTGTCGAGAGTGCGCTGCCAGACATCGTTCCACACCTCATAGTCAACCCGCAGCACAGGTTGCCACTCGTTAATCGCGGCATTGTTGACCACGATATGCAGGCCGCCCATGTCGGCGGTTATGCTCTCGACCATGGCTTGGACCGCCGTCGGGTCGGTCAGGTTGGCCTGGACGATACGGTGCGGCCCGCCGGGCAGCGACGCCAAGGTCTCCTCTGCCGCTGTTCGGTCCTGATTATAGTGAATGGCGATCCGCCCGCCCTGCTGGGCGAGCTGTTGGGCGATGGCGCGGCCGATGCCGCGGGATGCGCCGGTGACCAGGGCGACCTTGTCTGTCAGGCTCATGGATGTGCCTCCGCTTGCGTCTGTGTGCTGGCCCGCAGCCTACCGTAGATTCGAGAAGAATTGAATGATATGGCAATCCTATGAACAGCCCGGGAGGAAGCTACAGTATGCAGATGACATATCGCCTGACACTCGTCCTCAGTCTCGCTCTGTTTGTGCTGTGCGGCTTGCCGTTGGCGCAGGCTGCGGACGACGACCTCGCGGCTCTCAAAGCCAACTTTGATGCCGAGATGGCCGCCCTCAACAACGCTGACCTGGTCGCCACACTAGCCGAGGCTCACGACGATATCGTGCTGTTCGGGATTTTCTCGCCTTTTCCTTCAAACGGCAAAAAAGAGTTTGAGCAGGCAATAGCCTCCTACTTCGGCAGCTACGCCAAAGCGGAATTTACCCCGGTCTCGCCCCAGTTTCGGATTGTGGGCACGACGGCGGTCTCTTGGGGCCACTACCAGCTGGCCGCCACCGCCAAGAGCGGAGAACAGGTGTCCTACTCGCACGGCCGGTATATCTTTACCCATGTCAAGGTCGACGACACATGGCTCATTCTGAGCATGCACGTCTCGCCGCTCGAACCCTACCGCCAGCCGCCCTTCTAAACTCCGGCGACCTGCGGCTGAGCCTGTCGGTCATGCTCAGCCACCAAGGCGCGGATACGGGGAATCAGCTCTTTGCCGAAGGCTTCGGCATCTTCAAACGGATTAAATCCCCGAATGAGCACGCCGCCAACGCCGAGGGCGTAGTAGCCGACGATCGCCTCGGCGACCTGTTCGGGGGTGCCGACCAGGGCCGTGGTGTTGCCACTCGCCCCTGACACCTTGACCAGGCCGGTCCACAGCCGCTCGTCGTGAACCTCGCCCGTGTCGGCCAGCCGCATCAGACGGCGGCCGAACTCGGCCTCGCTCGTCACCGCCAACCGCTGGGGCGAACGTTCCAGTTGGGCCAGAATGCCTCGGGCCTTGTCCCAGGCCGCGCCCTCGGTCGGGGCGATGATGGGCCGAAAGGAGATGTTGAAACGCGGTCGGCGCTTGTACCGGGCGGCCTCGGCGATAATGCGGTCCATCATCGCTTGCACCGCAGCGCGGGGTTCGCCGAACAGGGCGTACACATCGCTGTGCTTGGCCCCGACCCGGACGGCGGCGTCCGACGCTCCGCCAAAATAGATCGGCGCGTGGGGCTGCTGGAAGGGCCGGATTTCGGAGAAGGCTTTGTTCAGGCGGTAGAAACGTCCGGCAAAGCTGAACGGCTTGTCCGAGGTCCAGACCCGGCGCAGAATTTCGAGATACTCGTCGGTCCGGGCGTAGCGTTCATCGTGGCCCAGCCAGTCACCGTCACGGCGCTGCTCCTTGTCCGCCCCGCCGGAAATGATGTGGAGCCACAGCCGCCCATCGGTCAGGTTATCAAACGTGGCCGCAGTCCGGGCGGCCAGAGTCGGCATGACAAAACCGGGCCGATGGGCAATCAGGAACTTCAGGCGCTCGGTGTGAGCCGCAGCGTACTGGGCAACCTGGAATCCTTCGGCCGAAGAAGACGTATAGCCGACCAGCACCGCATCAAAACCGGCGGTCTCGTGCGCCTGCGAGAAGCGACACACGTAGTCCCGATCAATCCCGCCCCCAATGACGTGGACGGTGGCCCGGCCGGTCGGCGGCGCAACGCCTATCATACCCAAAATGTTCATCGGCATCGGTCTTCCTCCGTGATGACAGTCCGCTCAGGGCAGCTCGAACTGGAAGGCGTCCGGGCGGATGGTCAGCACCGGACAGCGGGCGGTGCGGATGACCTCCTCGGTCACCCCGCCCAGCAGCATATGGGCCAGCCCGGTCCGTCCGTGGGTGCCGATAACGAGCAGGTCGGCCTGCCGCTCCTCGGCCTGCTGGACGATGGCGCTGGCGGCCAGACCGGTCACGGTCCGTCGCTCCCAGGCCAGCTGCGACAGCAGGGGCAGATCGGACAGAAATGCCTCCCACTCCAACTCAAGATCCTGGGCCTCGACAACCGGCGGGGGCGGCAGCGCCGGCATATCGGCCCCGGTGGTGGCGGCATAGATGTGCGACACATCGATGGCGTGCAGAAAGATCACCCGCGCGCCAAAGCTGGCGGCCAGGGTCAGGGCTTCCTCGGCCGCTTTTCTGGCCCCGGTCGAAAAATCGGTCGGCACCAGCAGTGTTTTGGCCTGAGCGCTGAACTGTGCCTTGGCGACCAGGACCGGCACCATGGCCTTGCGCACCACCCGCTCGCTGGTCCGTCCCAAGCCCGGCTCCGCGCCCTGCCCGCTGCCGCCGACC
>WTHE01000244.1 GCA_011523315.1 Candidatus Binatota bacterium | reverse complement strand
GGCCGATGTGTTGGACGACCAGGGCCAGCAGGCGGCCCAGGACATCGTTCGGCAGGGCGGAGAGGCGTGCTACGTCCATCTCGACGTGACCCTGGAAAGCGACTGGCAAGGTGCCGTTGAAACGGCCGAACAGACCTACGGTCAGCTCAGCATCCTGATCAACAACGCCGGCATTGTCCGCATGGCGCCGCTGGACGAGACCAGTCTTGAGGCCTGGCACGAGGTCATCAACGTGAACCAGACCGGCGTGTTCCTGGGCATGAAACACGCCATTCCGGCCATGCGCCGGGCGGGCGGGGGGTCGATCATCAATATCTCGTCGGTCGCCGGGCTGGTTGGGCTGCCGAACATTCCCGCCTACCAGGCCAGCAAGGGCGCGGTGCGGCTGCTGACCAAAAATGCCGCCGTCCAGTACGCCCAGGATAATATCCGGGTGAACTCCATTCATCCGGGCCGGATTGAAACCCCGATGACCGCCCCGCTGGCGTCCGAGCGGCGGGAGATGGTGATCAACCTGACCCCGCTCAGACGGGACGGCAAACCCCGAGAGGTCGCCTACGGCGCCCTGTTTCTGGCGTCCGACGAGGCGTCGTATGTCACCGGGGCCGAACTGGTCATCGACGGCGGCTTCACCGCCCAATAGGAGGCAGGCAGGATGACTCCCAGACTCTTCTACCGACCCGGTTGAAGCTCGTGCGCCAAAACGAAAGAGTTGCTTTCGTCGTGGGGCATCGCCTTTGAGGCGGTCAATGTTGAGCAGGACCCGCAGGCTGCGGCCGAGCTGAAGCGCCGCCAAGTGCCGCTCGTCCCGGCTGTTGCAGTCGGGGAACAGATTGTACACGGCTGGAATCCGTCCGCCCTGGCCGCCCTGGTCGGGGTGCCCTATTCGGACCGCCCCCAGCTTTCGCCGCCAGAACTTGCCGCGCGGCTGGACCGGATTCTGGAAGCCACCCAACGGGCACTGCGACCCGTCTCTGCCGAACGATTGCGAACTACGGCTCCCAGTCGCGACAGAACCCTGGGCGACATCGGCTATCACATCTTTCGGCTCAGCCTCGGTTTTCGCGATGCGGCCCGAGAGAAGCGCTTTCCGGTGGCCTGGCTGCTGGAAGCCGCACCGGCCGAGATGCGCGACGGCGCCGCCCTGGCGCGCTATGGGGAAACCGTGCGGGCCCAGCTGTCAGACTGGTTTGCCGCCCACCCCGACCAGTCGTTTTCTGTTGTGGTGCAGACTTACTACGGAGCCCAGTCGCTGCACGCCCTGTTGGAACGGACCAGCTGGCACGCAGCCCAGCACCTGCGCCAGGTGTATGCCCTGCTGGAGGCGGCTGGACTGCCCCCCGAGCAGCCCCTCGGCGCCCGGGATTTCGTCGGTCTGCCGCTGCCGGACTCGGTCTGGTAAGATGCCGCGTGCCTATGTTCGGTGTGCTTGAGCTGCTCAAACGTGTCGCCCAGACACTCCGCAATGATCGGCTGGACCGGGTTCTGCTGGCCCTGGTGGTGATCATTCTGGCCGGCATGCTGGGTATGGCCTACTTCGACTCGCTGCCCCTGGCCGACTCGCTGTGGTGGACGATTGTCACCATTACCACCGTCGGCTATGGGGATATTTCTCCGGCGTCCGTGGGCGGTCGGGTTGTCGGTGTCTTGCTGATGCTGTTTGGTATCGGCTTTCTGGGCCTGTTGACGGCTACCCTGGCCAGTATCTTTGTCGAAGAACGGCGACAGGAGGAAAAAGGCGTGAATCCGGTACGGGTCACTCAGCATCTGGTGCTGTGCGGCTGGAGTTATAAAGCCCGGGAAATTGTCGAGGAAATCCGGGCCGATGGGGCAAACCAGAGCCGCCCGGTGGTCCTGATCGCCGAGCTGCCGAGCAAGCCCTTGGACGATGACCAGGTGTACTTTGTGAACGGCCCGGTGACCCAGGATACCTTACGCAAGGCCAACGCCGGGCAGGCCCAGGCGGCCATTGTCTTATCCGATGAGAGCATCGAGGCGCACACCCGAGACGCCAAGACCATCCTCGGTACGCTGACGATTAAGTCGACGTATCCAGAGCTGTACACCAGCGTGGAGCTGGTTGATCGCAAAAATGTCGAGCACTGTCGCATGGCCAAGGCCGATGAGATTATTGTCCTGGGCGAAATCAGTACTAATCTGCTGGTCCGGGCCAGCCTCGACCACGGCGTGACGCAGATCATTACCGAGCTGGTAA
Organism: Candidatus Binatota bacterium; assembly: GCA_011523315.1. Classification (GTDB taxonomy): domain Bacteria; phylum Desulfobacterota; class Binatia; order Bin18; family Bin18; genus JAAXHF01. The sequence continues at coordinate 3,423 of WTHE01000244.1, read as the reverse complement.
GCAGTCGCTTTGGCAGCGAGATTTATAAAATCGTGCCGCCCCAGGCCTGCGTCGGCCGACCTTTTCTTGAGGTGCTGACCACCCTCAAGACGGACCGCAATATCATTGTCGTGGCGGTGGAGAGCGTGTACCAGGGCCGCTTTCTTGCCAACCCTCCGAATAGCTATATAATCGACGAGAGAGATCGTCTCATCGTGGTTGGCAAAGATCGCCAGGCGTAGGAGGAAAGCGGATATGCCCTCAGCATATTTTGAGACGGTGAAAACGTTTTTGCTCGACTTGGGCTATGCGATCACCGAGGAAGACCCGGCCCAGGAGTTGGTGGTGGTCCGGGATGAAGACAACGGGATTACTGACCTGATCGTTGACTGTGAAGATCCGATTCTTATCCTTGAGCAGATGATTCTGCCGGTCCCGAGCAATCCGGGCGCGATGTTCGAGCGGCTGCTGCAAATGAATCGGACGCTCGTCCACGGCGCGTTCGTGCTCGACGAAGCCGCCACCCTGGTCCTGTTTCGGGATACCTTGCGTCTGGAAAACCTGGACATGAACGAATTGGAAGGCTCGATTGAGGCGCTCAGCTTGGCCCTGGCCGAAAATGCCGACGAGCTGCTGGCCTTCAGCAAACAATAAGGGAGAAAACCTATGGCAAGCGTTTTTCAGCGACTGTTCAAGTTCGGCCAGTCCGAGGCCCACGCGGCCCTCGATAAATTTGAAGATCCGATCAAAATGACCGAGCAGGGCATCCGCGACCTCAAGCGTGATCTTCAGGCCAGCATGAGCAGTTTGGCCGAGGTTAAAGCCATTGCCATCCGGCTTCGGCGAGACGCTGACGACAATAAAAACATGGCCGCCGAGTACGAACGCAAGGCCATGCTGCTGCTCCAGAAGATGCAGAGTGGTGCGCTCGACCAGGCCGAGGCCGAGCGCTTGGCCGGCGAAGCCCTGCGGCGCAAAGAAGAGTGCCTGGAAAAGGCCGCCCGGAGCCAGCAGGACTGGCAGGCCCAGGATGGCATGGCCTCCCAGCTCCAGGGGAAAATCGAGAAGCTCAAAGCCACCGTCTCGAAATATGAAAACGATCTGATCACCCTCAAAGCGCGGGCCAAAACCGCAGCGTCGACCAAGAAGATTAACCAGCAGCTGTCCAAGATCGACTCGTCGGGCACGATCTCCATGCTGGAAAAGATGCGCACCAAGGTGGAAGAGGACGAGTCGCTGGCCCAGGCCTACGGGTCACTGGCCGACGCCGATCAGACTGTTGAGGACGAGATTGACAACGCCCTGAACTCGAAGGCCGCACCCGCGACCAGTAACGCGCTGGCAGAGCTGAAGGCCAAGATGGGGATCAGCGCCGGCGCCTAGCACTAAGGTGGAAGAACTCCTCGTTCACCTTGAAGGAGAAGGCCGGTGTCATTCCGCGACTGGCTACGGGGCGTGTTCGCCGGCAAAACGCCGGAACTGGATCCGCTCGATCTTTCCCTGATTGACCTGAAAAAGGGCTATCTGGTCGACTACGACCTGAAGACCTGGCAGGTCACCAGCCACAACAGGTATGACTTTGACGGCGACCAGGCCCATGAGTGGGAACTCTTCTCGGGCGATGAGCGCTGCTATCTGGGGGCCGAGAAGGACGACGAGTACGCCTGGTCGGTCAGCCGCAAGATTGCGTTTTCGGCCCTCGGCCCGGCGGTCAAAGACCACCTGCTCCAGCACGACGACCCGCCCCAGGCGATTGTGTACGACGGAACCCGCTACAGCCTGGAAGAGAGCGGCGCAGGATATTTCTTTCCCGATGGCCGGGTGGCTGGCGATGAGCTGATCTACTGGGACTACACGGACGAGACGGGGGAGAAACTGCTGACGATCGAACAGTGGGGCGAGACCGAGTTCGAAGCCTCGGTCGGCAAGACAGTGCAGGCCTACGAGTTTCGGAATATATTGCCCCAGCACGAGGAGTGAGAGCGTGCCTGTTGCCTCGCTGCCCATCGTTCTGCACCTCGGTCCGATGCGCGGTAAGCTGGACGACCATTCAGACAGTCCGACTTCCCTCCAGGCCAAGCTGGAAGAATATGTGGAGAATGGCGCCGAACTCGGCTGGCTGATCGACCCTCAAGAACGCACGGTGTATATCTACCGTCCTCGGACTGCGGTGCAGCGTGTGGACAATCCGCAAAGAATTTCTGGCGATCCTGTTCTGCCGTGCTTCACCTTGGAGGTGGGCAGGCTGTGGGAGACACCATGAGTCGGGCTGACGGATACACCGAAAGATACGGGGTCGATGCCGCTGTCGCCCGGAAGCTTGAGCGCTGCCTCGTCCAGGCCCGAGGAGATGCGGACATCCTGGCCGTCATCCTTTTTGGCAGTGTCGCCCGTGGGGAGCAGACACCGACCTCCGATGTCGATGTCTGCCTGGTGCTCCAGCCGGGAGCCTATGCTCCTCTGAGCATGTCCGCCAAGAAACTGGACTTTGTGAAAGAGACAGCGCTGGATATCCATATCTTCCAACAGCTCCCCTTGTATATTCGGACCCGAGTGTTGAGAGAGGGACAGATCCTTTTCGAGCGAGACCCGGATACGCTGTACGAGTTAGCCTTTCGCACGGCGCAGGCATTCGAGGATTTTAAGCCGATCTATGCCGCGTATTTGGCAGAGGTGGCCCGTGGTGGACCGTGAGCGTCTGTTGGCCAAGCTTGATGAGCTTGACGGCTATGTTCGGGATCTGCGGACAATCGCTCCGCAGAGCTTTGAAGAGTACCGGCAGATAGAGAAAAAGAGGGCCTGTGAGCGGCTGCTGCAAATTGCGGTCCAGTGTGTCATTGACGTCTGCAATCTGCTCGTGGCTGGCCTCCGTTTAGGGCTTCCGGCAGAGGAAAACGACCTGTTTGATAAGCTGGAGGACGCCGGAATCCTGTCTTCTTCAAGGAAGGAGCGGCTGAAAGCAATGAAAGGCTTCCGGAACATTCTGGTTCATGAATATGGCTCTGTTGATGATGCATTTGTCTACCAAGCCGTGACAGCCGAACTCGGAGATTTTGCCGCGTTCAGAGCAGAAGTCCTAGAGGCTTTGGAAAAGATCTGAACGAACAGCTCAGGAGCGTCGGGCCGAACAATAAGCATGTCTGAGCCGTTTCTGGCTTGTCAGACAGCGCGCAGAACATTCTCTTCAATACACCTCCCAGCGGCCGCGTCGGTAATACTCGTAGAGAATCGGCCGGCTCTCCTCGTTCACTGCTATTTGCTCGCGGTCGTCAAACATCCCTTTGCCGAAATACGCCATGGACAGCATGGCTTCTCGGTTCAGAAAACGCGTCTCAATGCCATCAAACGACAGACCTGTGACGGTTTCTTTGAGCGCGTTCTCGTCCAGCAGGTCGGCGTCCACGCCTAGCACGAACCCCCACTCGCCCATGGTCGGAATGTGGG
>WTHE01000013.1 GCA_011523315.1 Candidatus Binatota bacterium | reverse complement strand
CGACCATCCGACCGACCCCGACTGGGCGCGCCAGCTCAAGCCGGGCTGGCAGGCCGAGCGCCGGGCGCACATGCGCAAGGTCATGGACCCTCAGCTGACCGAGGAACAGCAGGCTCTGCGTGCCGCTCTGCCCCGTGAGGAGCGAATCCGCCGTCAGGAGAACGCCAACATCGACTATGTGATGCGCATCCACAAACGCATCGACGAGATTGTCAAGGACAAAACCACAGCCGAGGCGCTCAAACCGTGGTATATGTTCATGTGCAAGCGGCCCTGCTTTCATAACGAGTACCTGCCGACCTTCAACCGGCCCACCGTCCACCTGATCGATACCCACGGCAAGGGCATCACCGAGATCACGGCCGAGGGACCGGTGTTTGAGGGCAAGCAGTACACGCTCGACCTGCTGATCTACGCCACCGGCTTTGAGGTCCAGAAGACCGGCATCTACAACCAGATCAGGGGCGAAGGCGGCCTGGATCTGACCGACAAGTACAGCAGCGGCATCCGTACTCTGCTCGGCATCCACTCCCAGGGCTATCCCAACCTGTTCATCATGGGCGGTTACCAGGCCTCGTTTCAGTTCAACCTGACCGACATGCTCCAGTCCCAAGGCGATCATATCGCGGCCTGCGTCGACTATGTGCGTCGCCACGGCTACCAGTCCATAGACCCGACCCCCGAGGCCGAGGAGTGGTGGGTGCAGGAGGTCATCAAGTACCGCGGCAAGACCACCCGCAACCGGGACTGCACGCCGGGCTATTACAACTTCGAGGGCGAGTTTCAGCGTCGCCAGGACGGCAACTACAACGGTGGCTTCCATCGCTACGTCGGCCACATGGACGAGGCCCGAGACAAGATGGACGACTACTTCGTCTTCTCCAAGAAGTAAGCAGAAGTAAGCAGCAGTAGGCCGGGCCGGCCTTCCCCTGCCCGGCCCCAGGAGTTGCCCCATGCACGAGTCGAGCGCCCGCAAGAGCGGCAACCCGTTTGACATCCAGGTTCGAGACGCCCAGCGGCGCAAGGGCCTGTCCAGCCCGGACGAGCGTCAGGCCGTTGCCGCAGACGTGGCCGCTCTCGGACGGGACGGCTATGTCGTGCTTGAGGGGCTGCTCGACGCCGACACGCTGGCCGAAGTCGGAGCCGAGATGGACCGCCTTCACCGCTCCACTCCGCTCGGCATTACCGACTTTGAGGGCTTTCAGACCAAGCGGATTTACAATCTCATAGCCAAGACCCGCGCGGCGGACGCCTTATGCAGCCAGGCCCGGATTGTGGCCATAGCCGAAGCCTATCTCGACGGCCAGATCCAGCTCAGTTCGGCGACCGGTATCACCCTGCTTGGGGGCGAGAGCGCACAGGATTTGCACCGTGACGACAGCCTCTATCCGCTGCCCCGGCCGCGGCCGCCGCTGGTCGTTGGCGCCCTGTGGGCGATTGACGCCTACACCGCGCAGAACGGCGGGACTGTGCTGATTCCCGGTAGCCACACGGCGCCTGAGGACCACGTCCCGGACGGGCCGCCCGTCAGCATCGTCATGCCGGCCGGCTCGGTGCTGCTGTTTGACGGTGGGATGTGGCACGGAGGCGGGACCAATACCACCGACCGGGAGCGGCGGGCCATCTCGCTGTCCTACTGCTGTGCCTGGCTGCGTCAGCAGGAGAATGCCTACCTGTCCATTCCGCTGGAGACGGTGCGTTCGCTGAGCCGACCCATGCGGTGTCTGCTGGGCTACACCACCGCCTCCATCATGCTGGGACAGGTCGAGCGGCGGAATCCCATTCACTGGTTCGATGAGGCGTAAGGAGGGCGTATGACACAGCTTGACGGACGGGTGGCGATTGTCACCGGTGGTGTGCAGGGCATCGGCGGGGGCGTGGCCCTCAGCCTGGCCCGGGCCGGAGCCAACATCGTGGTGGCCGAGGCGGTCCAGGAGCGGATTCCCCCGGCCGTAGCCCGCCTCGAAGGGCTGGGCGTACAGGCCCTGGGCGTACAGACCGATGTCACCCGGGCCGACGCGGTAGACCGGCTGGTCGGCCAGACGCTCGAGCGCTTTGGCAAGATTGACATTCTGGTCAATAACGCCGGTATCGTGGTCCTCAAGCATATGCGGGACCAGACCGAGGCCGACTGGGACCGGGTGCTGGACGTGAACCTCAAAGGCGTGTTCCTGTGCTGTCACCGCGTTGTCCGGGAAATGGAAAAGCAGAGGACCGGCGCCATCGTCAACATCGCCTCCATCGCCGCCCTGCACTACACCGTGCCCCACGTTCCCTACGCGGCCTCAAAGGCCGGCGTTGTCGCCCTGACCAGAGACCTGGCCTATGAGGTCGCTCCGCTGGGTATCCGGGTCAACGCCATTGCCCCCGGCCCGATTGAAACGCCGATGATGGCCAACTCGCTGAGCGAAGAACAAAAGGCCGCCTACGCCAAGACGGTGCCGCTTGGCCGCATCGGCCAGCCCCAGGACATTGGCGACGCGGCCGTGTTTCTGGCCTCTGACGCGGCCGGCTTCATTACCGGCGTCACCCTGCCGGTCGCCGGCGGGACAGACCTGAAAGTGGGTCCCTGATGAGGGGAACGCTGTATCACAAGGGAGAAACTCGTCATGTCCATGCGTTTTTCGATTCTGACTCTGGGCGACAACTACGCCAATCTGCGTTCACACGAGCAGTTCTACCACGAGGTCTTGGACGAGGCTGAGTATGCCGAGGAACTCGGCTACGAGGGGTTTTGGGTCGGCGAGCACCACTTTCAGGCCAGCCAACGGGTGTTTCCGTCGCCCCAGATGCTGCTGGCCGCCATCTCCCAGCGCACCACCCGCCTGCGCCTGGGCATCGGGGTCAGCGTCCTGCCGGTCAACGATCCGGTGCGGCTGGCTGAAGACATGGCCGCCCTCGACCTGCTCAGCCACGGCCGGGTATGCTTTGGGGCCGGACGGGGCTACCAGCCGCACGAATTCGCCGGCTTTCACATTCCCATGGACACCGCCAAGGCGCGCTTCTGGGAGTGCCTGGATATCATTCACGGGCTGTGGACCCAGGAGCAGTTCTCCTACACCGGTCAGTACTACCGGTGTGAAGACACCGCCCTGCTGCCCCGGCCCATCCAGCAGCCGTGTCCGCCGATCTGGGTGGCGGCGGCCTCGCCCGGTTCCGCCGAAGAGATTGCCAAAAGAGGCTATGCCTTTTGCGCCGCGCCGTTTGCCTCAAGCCCGTCGCCCCAGGAAATTGCGGCTCAGTTGGACCGCTACCGACAAACCTTCCGGGCGGCCGGCCACGGCCAGCCCAGCGACGACCTGCCGCACGTGTTCTGGACCCACCTGGCCGACACCACCGAGCAAGCTCTGGACGAGGCCGGGGCCGGCATGAAACGCAAGCTCGGCAGCTCAACCAAGGTGTGGGCCAAGCCCGGCACCGGCGGCGGCTACGAGGCGTTTGCCAAGGTCGGCCAATTCCTGGCCACCGCCACCATTGAGCAGCTCGACGCCCTGTCGATTTTCGGCGACCCGGCCCGCTGTCTCGACAAAGTCAAGACCTACCACGCGGCCGGTATTCGTCACCTGCTGGTCATGTTTGACTGGGGCGGCATGCCCAAGGAGAAGATCTTTCACTCCATGGAACTGTTCGCCCGGCACGTCATGCCCCACTTTCGAGACGAGACGGCGGGCGTCTCTGTGAACGCGCCGCCTGCCACGGCGCAGTAGGGGCGGGTTTGAAACCCGCCCCTACCCGCTTCCGTCAAACTGTCGTGTCGTGAGCGGACGTTTCATTGTTGAGGCAGCGCTGAAAATAATGCCTCATGGCAGCCTGCGAGATCTCTCCCTGGCTGTCTTCTGCCTCTTTGTAAGGTGGCTCCTCATACGTCATATTCCGTAGTTTCCAAGCGGAATACTGACCGAATACATCGTAGACCTCATTCAGGAAGTCTATGACCGCCTCATCTCGGATAGCCGGGCGCTTCCCTTTCTCGACAGGAATCGGGCGTGCCCGGTATTCTTTGAACGCCTGGTAAATCTCCGGCACAACCGGGCCATGCTGCCATGCCTCAATACGTTCTGGATATAATGGCTGCCCGTTGAGCGCGAGGTGAATCCCTTGGGCATAGTAGAGGAGCTTTTGCAGCTTGAGGTTTGAGATGAGATCTCCGGCATCCTCATCTTGCAGAGCAAGGAAATGCTGGGCGACTTGCATAGCCGTGACAGATGACGCCATTCCTTTTTCACTCCTTTGACAAGACTCGGGCCGGTCCCTGCCGAGAGAGCCCTAGCCGACCGAACTGCTAAGCTCCATGTCTCAGTTCAGCTTGTAGAACTGCATCGCGCCCTCGGCCAGCACTGCCCGCCGCTGGTGCTCGGGCAGCTTTTCGGCGATCTGCTCGGGCGCGCCGGGGAAGAAGCCGTCCGGGTGGGGATAGTCGGTCGCCCACAGAATCTTCTGCGGCCCGAGATAGTCCACCAGATGGGCCAGATTGCCCTCGACCGGTTCGTAGGAAATCCAGCACTGGCGCTGGAAATACTCGCTCGGCCGCATCGTCAGCGAGGAATCGTTGAACAGGCCCTTGTCGTCAAAGTGGCGGTCCATGCGGTCGAGCCAGGGCGCCATCCAGCCGCCGCCCGACTCCAGAAACCCGACCCGCACCCCGGGGAAGCGCTCGCACACCCCGTCCCAGATGATCGACAGCGCGGCCAGCATCATCTCCATGGTGTGCGACACCATGTGTTTGGCGCCAAAACTGCTGAAGCGATCCACCCCGACCGCCGGCATGCCGCCGGTGCCCTCGTGGATGCCGACCGAGAAGTCGAGGTCCTGGGCTGCGGCCCAGAACACGTCGTAATCCCGATGGCCTAACATCTTGTTGTTATACGGGTTGGGCCGCAGAAAGCCGGCCCGCATGCCGAGTTCGGTGCGGGCGTAGCGCATCTCCTCGACCGCCAGCTCAATCGACTGCATGGGCAGCATGGCCACCCCGAACAGCCGGTCCGGGTACGGTTGGCAATAGTCGGCCAGCCAGCGGTTGTAGGCCCGGCTGGCGGCTGCGGCCAGCTCCGGGTCCTGGATCGCTCCGGCAAACAGGCCCAGGCTGGGATACAGAAAGGCCGCGTCAATGCCGTCGAGGTCCATATCCTGCATACGGGCGTGGGGATCAAAGCCGCCCTTGCGGCCCTGGGTGTACTCCAGGTCAGTCGCCACCTTGGGCGCGTGCCGCCACTCGCCGTTGACCTTTTCGCGCACGCCAATCGCCCCGATCAGACCGAGTCCGGCCGGCGGGCCGAGCAGCTTGCCCTCGACCTGAAAGCGATCCTTGCCATCGCTGTCAACGATGAGCGCGGGCGCCCGGTCGCGGTAGCGCGGATCGATATACTCCTGCCAGAAGTTGCGCGGTTCCAGAACATGGCCGTCCGAATCAATGACATTGTAGGTGCGTCCCATACCGTTCCTCCTGTCGCGTGTATATAGCACGCCCGGCATCAATCGGACAGATCATGCCGACAGGGCTTGCCGCCGCCCTTTCACAAGCGTCCCCCGCAATGCTACACTTGCGCCTGACAGCCCCGAGGGCTGGACCACGATAAGGAGGAAGCCGATGCCAACCCAACGATTCGCCCCGATGACCAAAGACTTTCCGACCTTTGACTGTGACGC
>WTHE01000129.1 GCA_011523315.1 Candidatus Binatota bacterium | reverse complement strand
CAACGTAATCAACGAAGCCGCGCTTCTGGCGGTTCCCATGAGCAAGGACCCGGTCGGTCTGCCCGAGCTGCCGGAGGCGGTTGAGCGGGTGATCGCCGGCCTGGAAAAAAAGAACCGCGTCCTCAACCAGGCCGAAAAAGAACGCGTCGCCCACCACGAGATCGGTCACGCCCTGGTCTCCCTGTCGCTGCCGGGCAGCGACGAGGTCCAGAAGATCTCGATTATCCCGCGCGGCGTGGCCGCCCTGGGCTATACCCTACAGCTGCCGACTGAAGACCGCTTTGTCATCACCAAATCCGAGTTGGAGAATAAAATCGCCGTGTACCTGGGCGGCCGGGTCGCCGAGGAGATCATCTACCAGGAAATCTCAACCGGCGCGCGGGACGATCTGCTCAAAGCCACCGACATCGCCAAGAACATGATCAAAGCCTACGGCATGAGCGAGCAGCTGGGCCAGATCAGCTTCGATCAAGACCAGCAGCCGATGTTTCTGCAAAACGGCCAGAGCCCCGGCCCGGGCGACTACAGCGAGGAAACCGCGCGGGCGATTGACATCGAAATCCGGCGCATCATCGACGCCCAGTACGCGCGGGTGAGCGCCCTGCTACGCGCCAAGACCCAGGTCTTGAAAGACGCGGCGCGAGCCCTGCTGGACAAGGAAACCCTGACTGGCGAGGAACTGCGGGCGATTGCCTTCCCGGCCGACCAGCCCGACACCGACGCCGCCCAAGGCGTGGTCGTCCACTCGGGCTAGAGGCCAGACCCTAGCCCGCGCCGTCCACGCGCACGGTCACGATATCAATGTTGTGGTACTGCTGGTGGCGGACGGACGAGGCAAAGTGACGCAGCAGCCGTAGCGAGAATTCTCGCTCGTCAGGCGTCTCCACCCGATCTCCAAGCAGCGCAATGTGATCCTCGAGGTTTTCCTCGCCCACCGCAGCCACGAACTCCAACTCCACGGCCGCCCCGTCCTGGCGGGCCAGCACCCGCAGGCGCGGGGTGGCGTGCTCCGCAGCCTTGGCCTCCGTCTGCTGGATCAGACTCGTCAGCGCCTCCTCGCCGATCAGATACAGCCGCTGAGTTGCCTCCTCGCTCCACCGCAGGCGGGCGGCCAGCTCGCCCAGGAATTCCGTCAGCTCGGGCAGGCTGGCGATCCCCAACTCGATTTCGAGCCGCCGCCGACGGGAACCGGTCAGCTCCATGAAGGCGGTCAGTCCCACCACCATGAGGCCCCCGGCGGTGATGCCGTTACCCAGCAGAACCGCCCACATCCCGCTCAGATAGTCGGAAAAGATGGCCTGAGACTGAAAGCCGACCCCCACCCACACCGCCATGCTGATGATGAGCGTCTTGCGCGCGTCGTTGCCGCTCTGGAGGGCCAGCTGCATGCCCTGGACCAGGATGGGGCCGAACAGCACGGCCAGATAGGCGGCCGCCACCGGGCTCGGAATGGCGATCAGCACGGCCATCAGCTTGGGCAGAAAGGCCAGGACACAGAAGACGATGCCGATGCACACCGTGACCCGGCACGCCGCCACGCCGGACTGCTCCACAAACGGGGCGCTCGACGGGGCGGTTCCGGTCGGGATCGTCCCGGCCAGGCTACACAGCACATTGCTCACGCCGACGGTGGCCACCGCGCCCTGGACCGAGCGGAGGTCGGTCGCCCGCGGCTGACGCCACGACACCCGCTGGGTGGAGACGGCATGGCCGAGGGTGCCCGTCGTGCCGATCAGCATGACGAACAGGAAGGCGGGCAGGAGAGACCAGAAGGCCGGCCCAAAGCTCAGGTCCAGCCCCGGCCAGGCGTTCAGGGGAAAACCAATCCAGGCTGCGGCCCGTATCGGTGCCGGGTCGTACAGGCCAAACAACGCGGCCACCACGCAGCCGACTGCTATCCCAATCAGCGGCGCCCATAACCGCCACCACTCTGAGGCGCGCAGCAGGAGCGCCACGACCGTGGCAAAGGTGACCGCCGCGCTCGTCGGGGCTGCGGCCCACGGCGTCCCGTCCGGCACCGCAGTCAGCATCCGAAAGATGGCCGGCATGATGGAGACGGCAATCAGGACCAGTAGCGTTCCGGTCACCATCGGCGTGATGAAGCGCCGCAGCAAGGACAGACGGGTGGCCAGCGCGAACTGAAATCCTGCCGACACGAGCAGCAGGGTCGCCATCAGGGCCGGCCCGCCCGCTCCGAGCGCGCTGATGCACACGCCGATGAAGGCGCTGCTGGTCACCATAACGAGCGGATAGCCGGAGCCCACGCGCCCGAGGCGCAGCGTCTGCAAGACCGTGGTCGCGGCGTTGACCAGCAGCATGGCGAAGATGGCCCAGGCCAGGTAGGTCTCGTCCTGCTCGGCCGCCCGCATGATAATGGTCGGGATCAGCACCAGGCTGGGCGCCATGGTCATCACCCGTTGCAGGCTGATGCCAAAGGCGAGCGCGTACGGCGGGCGTTCGTCAGGCTCGTAGAGCAGATCAGACACGGGAAGCAACCTCAAAGACAGGCCGGTAGTGTCTCAGTTTGAAAACTGCTGAGCATGAACCCCTCAAAACTCCTGGATTCCTCCTGTTGTCTGTATTTCAGATGCACGGTAAGTATCACACCGCTCAATTTTTACCCTGCCAAGATTGGTAGGCAGCCGCAAATTATTAAGAAATGGTGCGATCTCCCGAACGCGCTTGGCCAGGCTGTAGCCCTGCTGTGACGCTGTCGTCGTGCCGGACGTGCTCCGGCATCTCTGCTTCGACTTCGCTCCGCTATGCTCAGCACGAACGGAAGGCCGTTGGGCCTGAGCGTAAGGCGTACCACGCCTGAAGTCGAAGGGCGACACAGCATCGGAATTTGCTCTAGGCTGCGGCGGTCAGCTGCTGCTCGGAAAACCCGTACAGCTTAAGGCAGTTATCCCACATGATCTTGCGCTTGGACTCCTGGCTGACGCGGGGATGCTCGTCGAGAAAGGTCCGAATCCCGTTGGGGAAGGGGCCGTCGGCGTGGGGATAGTCGACCGACATGACGATGTTGTCATCCCCAATCTCGTCCACCACCAGCCCCAGCAGCTCCTCGTCCACATCGGTGCCGATAAAACACTGGCGCTTGAAATACTCGCTGGGCAGGGCCGGCAGCTTGATCGACTCGCCGCCGCCGTACTTCTTCCACTGATCGTCCAGCCGGTTCAGCCACCACGGCAACCAGCCACAGTTGCCCTCCAGAAAGCCGACCCGCAGGTCGGGAAACCGCTCCAACACCCCGCCCACGGTCATCGCCCCGAGGGCCAGCATCAGCTCCATCGGAAAGGCCGCCGAGTGGTTGAGGGTCCGAAAGTTGGGATGGCCCCGAAAACGGTTGCTGGCGTAGTCCTTGGACGCCCCGCCGCTGGTGCCGTGGAAGGCCAGCGGCACGTTCAAACGACAGACTTCCTGCCACAGCACGTCACACTCCGGGGCGTTGAAATAGCGGCCGTTGACCGGCATGGGCAGCAGGATCACGCCGACGTGGCCCTTGTGCTCGACCGCCCGCCGCGCCTCGGCGGCGGCCAGCTCGGGATCGTGCAGGGACACGATGGCGGCCGGCTTGAGACGCCGGGGATTGGTCTGGCAGTAGTCGGCCAGCCAGTTGTTGAAGGCCGCACAGCAGGCGGCGGCGTAGTCCGGCTCAAGGTCGTCAATCGACACCACCATATGGGCGAAGGTCCGGTACACGACCCCGATATCAATGCCCTCGGCGTCCATGGCTTCGAGCGTGGCGCTGGCCTCGTATTTGCGCTCGCGCACCGAGCGGTAGATGTCTTCGGTCGGCGCGTCGAGGAATTTCTGGGGGCCGATCACGTCGTCAGCGCGCGCCCAGGGCGGAATCAGCTGGTCGTGGACCTGCCAGTGGGGAAAATTGGTCGGACTCCAGCCCAGATACCTGGGCCGCTGGTCGCGGTATTTCTCGTCAAAATACTTCTCGTATACGTCGCCCGCTTCAATCACGTGCAGATCGCTGTCAATCACCCGGAAACCGTCTTTCATCGCCTCGTCCTTTCTGTGTCGCCCGTTTGGGGGCCGCCGAGTATACCATCTTCGACCGGCCGACAGTAGGGGCCGGAGTGCTGTCTCGGGGTGAAAATGCTTACCCGTCTCACCCACGGCGCTCCGATCTGAGACCGGAAAAATCCCTCTCAATCGCGATGTGTTGCTGGAGGCGCGGCACGAAGCCTATCGCGCATATCGAGCTCGGCTCGTCGAGTATCTCGCCAACACCGGGACGATGGGGCGGCTGAGGCTGATCTCAGACAGCTGTCCGACGCAATTACGACCAGTGCCCACCCGACAGTATGGCGCGAGATGCAGCGTCAGAGTTCTCTCGTCGATGAACTGAGGGATTTGTTTTCAAGCGTTCCCGAAGCTTTATCCTGGTAGCGGCGCGCTGCAAGGCATTTCGGCGGGACCCGCCCGGCGGGCCCTCGGGCGGGCACGGTATCTGCCTGTTCGTTATTTGATGGCCAGAGGGTTAAGCGGGCTGCCGACCGCGTTGGGGATATGCAGCGGCGGGGCGACCCACAAGAACTCGTACACGCCGTCGGCCGCACAGTCTTTGGCCAGTTCCTCAAAGGTAAAAATCTCGCCCAGCGTCAGGCCCAGGTCTCGGATCGCGACCTGATGGAAGGGAATGAACTCGCCGTCCACCTCTGAGGGCAGGCGCTCGACGGCGATATTGTCCACCGCAATGCACGAGATCTCCTTGCGGTGGACCCACTCGGCGGTGGCCACCGCCATGCCGGGCTGGGCGTGAAAATAGGCGTCTTTGTCCTCGGCCGTCTCCAGGCTGTACCAGTACGGCACCCAGCCGGTCCGCAGGCATAAGGCGTCGCCGCTTTTGATGGTCACGCCCTGGGCCTGGCAGCAGCCGTCGAGGTCGTCGATGCTGATCGGATAGTCCTTGGGCAGGTGGCCGTCGGCTTCACAGCCCTTGTAGCGGACCATGTCGAGCAGGACGCCGCGGGTGACAAACGACTGGTACAGCTTGCCGATGTCGTTTCTGGCCGCTCCACCGTGGGCGGTCACGGTGCTGGTGTCGGCGTCGTTATAGAATTTGCCGTCGTAGCCGACGTGGGCCAGGCTGTCCCACTGGGTCGAACCCTGGAGATACATCGTAATATAGTCGTCGTTGGCGATGGCCGAGCCGGCCAGCCCGACCTCATTGAGGGGTACGTTCAGGATCGACATAAAGCGCTGCGGCGGGGTGCGGGTCGGAAAGACCGGCCCATTCTGGTCAATCGGAATGCAGCAGCAAAAGACCGCGCCCCTTTTGACCAGTTGGGCGGCCGCTACAATCACCTCCGGGGTGATGAAATTGGCGGTGCCCTTTTCGTCGTCCTTGCCCCAGCGTCCCCAGTTGCTGACCTTCGGAATGGCTTCACGTCCTGGCATGGCATCCTCCTTCTCTGAGCCGAAAAGATGGCTGCTGTTATAGCCAGCTTGGCGCCGGTTTTGTAGGGGCGCGCCCGTGGCTTGACGCTGGGGCTGGGCTGCCGTACAAGCGGGCCAAACTGTTCCACAGGAGGGGATGTATGCCCGGACCGCTGGATGGAGTGAAGGTCGTTGAAATTGCCCAAGAGATTCAGGGCCCGTACGCCGGTCTGTTCCTGGCCGATATGGGCGCCGAC
>WTHE01000374.1 GCA_011523315.1 Candidatus Binatota bacterium | reverse complement strand
GCCGATAGACCGAGCCTATGTGGCCCGCCTGCTGGGTTTTGCCCGGGTCAGCACGAACAGCCTGGATACCGTGGCCGACCGGGATTTTCTGGTCGAGTTTCTGTCGGTCAGCGCCATGATCAGCATGCACCTGAGTCGGTTTGCCGAGGAGCTGGTGCTGTGGGCCAGCAGCGAGTTTCAGTTCATCGAGCTGCCGGACGCCTTTGCCACCGGCAGCTCGATGATGCCCCAGAAGAAAAACCCCGACGTGCCCGAGATCATCCGGGGCAAGACGGGCCGGGTCTACGGCAACCTGTTCGCCCTGCTGACCACGCTCAAGGGCCTGCCGCTGGCCTATAATCGGGACCTCCAGGAGGACAAGGAGCCGCTGTTTGATACGGTCGATACCGTCACAAGCATGCTCAGCGTGCTCGAAGCCATGCTCGGTCAGCTCGTGTTTCGGCCCGACCGGATGCAGGCCGCAGCCCTGGGCGGCTTTACCCTGGCGACCGATGTCGCCGACTACCTGGTGGAAAAGGGTGTGCCGTTCAGAAAAGCGCACGACATCGTGGCCCGGGTGGTGCGTCGCTGCCTGTCCGATGACATCGGCCTGGAGCAGCTGTCGCTCGAGGACTGGCAGGGCTTCTCGTCGGCATTTGAGTCCGACCTGCTGCCCCGCCTGAGCCTGGAGGCGGCGGTCGACCGGCGCCGCTCGGCCGGCGGAACCGCCCGGTCCAACGTCGACAAACGCCTGCAAGAGATTGGGGTGTAACGGTGACGCTTCGCCACCTGGCCTCTTTGGCGGTGAGCGTGTGGCTGATCGCCGCCTGTGGACACAAGACGCCGGTGTATCCGCCCGAACTCGTGGCGCCCCGGGCCATCAGCGACCTGCGGCTGACGACCAGCGACAGCGCCATTGAGCTGCGCTGGAATCGGCCCGAGACGTATGCCGACGGCCGCGGCATGGACGACCTGGGCGGCTTTGTGGTGCTGCGCGCAGCCCAGCCCCAAGACGGCCAGCTGGGCGAGTTCAGACGCCTGGCCACGATTCCGGTCGACGACCGCGACCGCTTTCGTCAGACCCAGCGCTTCCGTTTCACCGACGCCCAGCTCCATGCCGGCACCCGCTATCAGTACCGCATTCAGGCGTTTACATTAGACGGGGACTATAGTATCCCCTCGAACATGGTCCAGCACGTCTGGCAGGCCGGCTCGTAACACGGCCAACATATTGGAAGCCGACGATGAAACTGCCTTTCACCAAAATGCACGGCATCAGCAACGATTACGTGTACGTCAACACCTTCTCGACCCCAGTGACCGACCCTCCCAGCCTGGCCCGGCGGCTGAGCGAACGGCGGACCGGCATTGGCGGCGATGGCCTGATCCTGATCTGCCCCTCGCCCACCGCCCACGCCCGCATGGAGATGTATAACGCCGACGGCAGCCGGGGAGCGATGTGTGGCAACGGGATCCGGTGTGTGGGCAAATACGTCTACGACCACGGCCTGGCCCGCGACAATCCCTTGAAAATTGATACCGACTCGGGTCTCAAGGTCCTCTTTCTGGAGCTTGAAGATAGCGCCGTCACGCGGGTGACGGTCGATATGGGCGAGCCGATTCTCGACGGCCGACAGATTCCGCTCGCCACACCGGGCCAGATGATCGATCAGCCCCTGACCGTTGACGGGACGGCATATCAGGTCACCTGCGTGTCCATGGGCAACCCCCACTGTGTGACCTTTGTCGAGGATGTCGAGCCGCTGGCTCTGGAGACGCTGGGACCCAAGTTCGAGCACCATCCCCTCTTCCCCGACCGGGTTAATACCGAATTCATCCAGGTCCTCAGCCCGACCGAGCTGAACATGCGGGTCTGGGAGCGCGGGTCCGGCGAAACCTGGGCGTGCGGCACCGGCGCCTGCGCGGCTGCGGTCGCCGCCATGCTGACCGACAGGGCCGAGCGACGGGTCAGCGTTCATCTGCGCGGTGGAGACCTTGACATCGAATGGCGAACAGCAGACGGGCACGTGTATATGACCGGTGCCGCCGAAGAAGTGTTTGAGGGCACGGTCGAGGTCTAGGACCCATGCTTTGACCTTTCAGCCACGGGGCGGCGTGTTTGGGATCAGGCTGCCCCGTGCCATCCGGAGGCGTTATGTTTGCGGGCTCATTTGTTGCACAGGTTACCCCCTTCAAGAACGGCCGGGTTGACGAACAGGCGCTGGCCGCCATGATCGAATGGCAGATCGACAGCGGCACGCACGGCATCGTGCCGTGCGGCACGACCGGGGAGTCGGCCACCCTGTCACACGAAGAACATACCCAGGTGGTCAAGCTGGCGGTCGAGGTCGTCAACAAACGCGTCCCGGTCATTGCCGGCACGGGGTCCAACTCGACCGCCGAGGCCATCCGGCTGACCCGTGAGGCTCAGGAGGTCGGGGCCGACGGGGCGCTGATGATCTCGCCCTACTACAACCGGCCCACCCAGGAGGGCATTTATCAGCACTATAAAGCAGTCGCCCAGGCCGTGCCCGGCTTTCCGATCGTGTTCTACAATATCCCGGGTCGGACGGGCTCAAATATCGAGCCCTCGACTATGGCCCGCATGGCCGAACTCGACAATATCGTCGGGGTCAAGGAAGCCACCGGGTCAATTGACCAGGTCATCAATATCCGGCTGGCGTGTGGCGACAAGCTGGCCGTCCTGTCCGGCGAGGACGCGCTGACCTTCTCCATGATGGCGCTGGGCGGCAAGGGTGTGATCAGTACCGTCGCCAATGTCGCGCCCAGGCAGATGGCGGCGGTGGTCAACGCCGGCCTGGCCAAGGACTGGGACACGGCCTCGGCCCGGCAACTCGAACTGGTGCCGCTCATCCGGGCGGTCTTTCTCGAAACCAACCCCATTCCGGCCAAAACGGCCCTGGCCCTGATGGGCAAGTGCGAGCTGGAACTGCGCCTGCCCCTGGTGCCCATGGCCGAGGGCAATCTGGCCAAGCTGACCACCGCGCTCAAAGACGCCGGCTGTCTCGACAGCTAAGGCGAACACGATTGCCTGTGGCACAAAGAGGAAACGTGTCTTCAACCACATGAACTGTTGACACGTTTCCTCTCTGAGGAGGGACACACCCATGACGGCCAATGTCGTTGTCTGCGGCGCCGCCGGGCGCATGGGCAGGCTGCTGGTCAGCCTCATCCACGACCACGCCGCGCTGCATCTGGTCGGCGCGGTCGAGGCGGCCGGTCATCCGGCGGTGGGTAGCGATGCCGGGGAAGTGGCCGGGATAGGCGCGCTGGGCGTCGTCGTTGTCGACGATTACGCAGCGGTCGCCACACCGGATACCGTAGCCCTGGACTTCACCGTGGCCGAGGCCGCCCTGGACCATCTGCGCACCGCCGCGTCAACGGGCGCGGCAATCGCAATCGGCACCACCGGTCTGTCCGCCGAGCAGCGAGCCGAGGCCGAACAACTGGCCCCCCGGACGCGGACCATCATCGCGCCGAATATGAGCGTGGGGGTGAATGTTCTGCTCAAGCTGGTCTCGGATGCGGCGCGCATCCTGCAGGACGGTTTCGATCCCGAGGTCATCGAGATCCATCACCGCTATAAAATCGACGCCCCGAGCGGCACGGCCCTGGCCCTGGGCAGGACGATTGCCGAGGCCCAGGCCAAGGACTTCGAGGAGCAGGCGCGTTTCAGCCGGCACGGCATCACCGGCCAGCGTACCGACGAGGAAATCGGCGTCCAGTCCCTGCGCGGGGGAGACGTGGTCGGCGATCACACCGTGCTGTTTGCCGGCTTTGGCGAACGGCTGGAGCTGATCCACCGCTCTCAGAGTCGCGAGTGTCTGGCGCGCGGCGCGCTGCGCGCCGCAGCCTGGCTGCCCGACCAGGCCCCGGGCCTGTACACCATGCGGGACGTGCTCGGCCTGTAAGCCGCCACGGCCGGACTTATTTGCCCCGAAACTGGGGCTCGCGTTTTTCCAGAAAAGCCGCCACCGCCTCCCGGTGATCGTGGGTCTTGAACAGATAGTCGAGGCCAAAAGTCTCGGTCTGCACCGCCGCGTCAAAGTCGTTCTCCGCGCCCTGTTGCAGAGCCCGCTTGGCAACGGCCAGGGCCAGCGGCGGGAGCGACGCCATCTGGGCGGCCATCTGGCGGGCGGCCGCCATCAGCCCCTCGGCCGGCACGACCCGGTTGACCAGCCCCAGCTCCTGGGCTTCCTGGGCCTTGACCATGCGGGCCGTATAGACCAGCTCCAGGGCCTTGGACAGCCCGATCAAACGCGGCAGCATAAAGGTCGAACCCAGCTCGGGGATGAGGCCCATTTTGGCAAAAATGGCCCCCAGGCTGGCCTCCTGGGCCATGATGCGGATGTCCTGGATCAGGGTCAGGGTCAGCCCGATGCCGACCGCCACGCCGTTGATGACGGCCAGGGTCGGCTTGGGACAGTTGTGGATCGCGTACTGAAGACCGGAGCGGGGGTGGGCAATCGCGCCGCCCCGAGCGGCCTCGGCCTGCCCGCCCTGCTCGCGCTGGTCAATGCCCTTCTGAAACACCCCGCCGATATCCGCTCCGGCACAGAAGCCGCGGCCCGCGCCGGTCATCAGAATCACCCGCACGTCGTCGCGTTTGCCGAGTGACTCATAGGCGTGGGTCAGCTCATCGCCCATGCGGGTGGTGTAGGCGTTCAGTTTGTCGGGACGGTTGAGCGTGACGGTGGCTATGCTGTCCTGGACCTCAACACGGATGTCTGTGTATTCCATATGCGCCTTTCAACCCGGAAGTGATGTCCGTAGGCTAGCCCATCCGCCGCTCAAGGCCAACGGGGGCGGCTTCGGCGGCTTGCATCCCACCCGCCGGAACTTGTCTTGACAGTCCACCCCAAAAGTGAGTAGGACTGCCGGGTACCTGGCCAGTCCTGGGAGGGGCCGTGCGACTGTTGCGCGAGGGATACAGCGAGTGTCTGTTTTTGCTGACTGATGAGCGATGGGGAACCATCGTCCGCAAACAGACCAAGCCCGAGATCAGCGGCAGCCTGCCGGCCGAGATTGCCTGGCTCGAAGATGTCCCGGCCGCAGTCCACCACTATTTCCCCCAGGTCCTGCGCAGTCACAAACGCGCCGAGAACGGCCATCCGGTCTTTTATGACATGCCATATTTCGGTGAGGGCTGGATGGTCCTGTCCGACCTCATCCTGAACCAGCAGCTCGACCGGGAACAGGAGTTGGCGCTGATTGGCCACGTCCTGCAACTCATGTTTGAGGACATTTTTTCGATTACCTATCCCCAGGAAACCGCCGCCTACCCGGACAAGCTGGTCGGCCTTCTTGAGCACTACGCCCACCGGCTGTCCGAGCTGCCGGCCTTCACCGGGCTGATGGCCGCACCCAGCATCAGCGTCAACGGCACCAGTCTGCCCAATATCTTTTCCCTGCTGGCCGCCATCAAGGACACGGCCTGCCTGCGCCAGCAACTCCGCCCCCGGATCGTCCGCAAGGTGCACGGTGATCTGTACCCGGACAACATCCTGGTCTATGTCCCCAGCATCGGCCAGCCCTGCCCCCAGCTGGTGCTGATCGACCCCCTGGCCCCATTGGGGATTGGCCGGGGCGATTTTGCCATTGATATCGCCAAGTTCACCAGCTGGCTGTCGGCCGAGCTGTCCGCCCTGCGGCTCGGCC
>WTHE01000499.1 GCA_011523315.1 Candidatus Binatota bacterium | reverse complement strand
GCCAGCTCGAACCGCTGAATCCCAGCGTACTGAAGGTCTAAACGGTTTGCCCATTCTTCTGGAATGGCGATACTGCCGGTAAAACCGCTGTCTACGGTTATAGATTCACGTCCGCGAGAACCCAGGATGAGGCTACCCCTATTGATACGGGCGGGTAGTCTGGGCTCTGCATCAGAGATTCTTCCCGAGAAGCGGATTTTCATCGCTTCCGTAATCTTCCCTTATGGCTATGAACGGCTGGATAGCCAATCCGGACAAAATAAAATGCTTGTCCAGGATACTTTTCCCAGCCTTTTAGGGTTGCTTCGACCACATCTTTTCCAACGAAAATCTCCTCCGATTCCATTTCGATAGCGGCAACGTGGCCCTTCTGCTTGGGGGTTCCTGTCTGGAGTCGTGCGAGGACTTTTCTTGAGGGCCTTCGCAAGCCTTCCCGGCTGTGGGGTTTTGTTGAGATGCGTCTCACCGCGCTGTTCTTCTCAGGTGTGGGATGTTCCACAAGCCTACTCCTTGATGCCCAGGAAGCGTTCGATCAACTGCTGGGCCAGGGCCGCGCCGGGCAGGCTGACGCCCACATCGTGGCCCAGCTCCAGGGCCAGCCGCAGGTCTTTATGCATCAGCTGCACCAGGGCGTCCGGGCCGCTGGTATAGGTGTCCTTGAAGTTGCGCTGGGCCAGCCAGTTGTCGGCCACCCGGCTCTGCCCGGCACCGGCCTTGACGACCTCCTGGAAGGCGCTCAGATCCAGCCCGGCGGTTTCGGCCAGCCGCATGCCCTCGGAGGCCGACAGCATGTTGACGTAGACGATCAGGTTGTGGGCCAGCTTGGCCATCGCGCCCATGCCCAGCTCGCCCAGATGGAAAATGTTGGCCCCCGAGGTCTCGAACACGGGCCGACATTTCTCAAACGCGGCCGCCTCGCCGCCGACCATGTAACACAGGGTCTGGGCCTGGGCGCCACGCTCGCCGCCGCTGACCTCGGCGTCAATCACGCTCACCCCGCGCTCTCCGGCCAGCTCGGCCAGCTTGCGGATGGTGCGGGGATGGACGGTGCTGTGGACCGCAATCACACTGCCGGGCTGGGCGCCGCTCAGCACGCCGCCCTCCTCCAGGGCCACGGCCTCGACCTGGGCGTCATCGACCACAACGAGTTCGATGACCTCGCCGTGGGCGCCGATCTCGTGGGCCGAACGGGCCGTCTTGGCTCCGGCCGCAGCCAGCTCGGCCAGCGGTTCTTCACGCAGGTCGTAGACCATCAGATCAAAGCCGGCCTTGGCGACGTTCAGCGCCATGGGTTTGCCGATATTGCCCAGACCAATAAAACCGACACGGGTGCTCATAGGGCTGCTCCTCTAGGGAATGTGAAAGGTGCTGACATACTCGTTCTCAAAACCTTTGAGTTCCAGGCGCTGGTCCAGGGGCTGAAACCGCTCGGCCAGGGCCGGCGTTTCGCGGCTCAGCCGCTCCAGCGCGGCCTGGGTGGCGATAATCCCGCCGGGTGGGATGTGTTTGAGCAGCCGCGAAGCCAGATTGATGCTCGGGCCGATCAGGGCCACCGACCGGCGCATGGCCACCCCGATCACACCGATGATGATATCGCCCAGGTTGAGGCTGATGCGGGCTTGCAGGCCGGGTTGGCCGTTTCCGGGTCGGCGCTCGGCCAGAGCCGTGCGGATGGCCAGAGCTGCCCGCACGGCTTCGGTCACTGACTCAAAATACAGCAGGGCGCCGTCGCCCTCGTAGTCCTTGACATCACCGCAATTCTCCAGGGCGATTTCGGTCACCATGGCCATGAAACCCTGGACCAGGTCCAGAGCGATCTCGGGCGACTGGTTGACGATGGTGGAGGTCGAGTTGGCAATGTCAACAAAGACCACGGTGAGTTCTTTTTTGATCGGCGCGCTGTCCTGCGACACATAGCTCTGGGCCAGACCGGGCAAAAACGTATGGGCGTGGCCCGGCGTCTGGACGGCGGGTGAGGGTTCGACATGTGGGGCCGGGGCCTGCGCCTGATCCAGCGAGACGGTCGGATAACCGGCCGCCTGCCAGGCTGCGAGGCCGCCGGCCAGAACGACAACCGACTGAAACCCTTCGGCTTGTAACCACAGCGCCGCCCGGGCGCTGCTCGCATCCTCGGGTCAGGTTCAATACAGCGCCAGCAGGCTCTCGCGGGGCAGGGTATGCGCCTGCTGCACGATCTCGGCGATGGGCAGCCAGCGTGTATTCGGCAGCTGGACGGGCAGGAACAGGCGGGCGTCCGTGGTCCGCACGTCAATTGGAACGACCGCTTCTCCGTCGGTCATCCGGGCGTGCAGCGCCTGGGGGCTGATCCGTTGGATATCTTGTGCTGCCATTGAGCATTCCTCCCTGTCAGCCCAGTCTGATCGCTTCGCGGGGCTGTGGCAAGCACAGTTTACTGGGCAAACGTGTCAACCAGCGTGCGCAGGTCGTCCGGGGTGAGACGGCTGGTCGGCGGGGCGGCAACCACGGCCAGGCTCAGGCCGGCTCGGGTGAAGGTCTCAAGCTGGGCGTGACACTCCTCGGCCGTGCCAAAGATGTACAGGTCTTCCACCATCGAGTCGGGGATGGCGGCCTGAGCCTGAGCCCGGTCCCCGGCCCGCCAGTAGGCGTGGACCTGGTCGAGAATCTCTCCATAGCCAAAGCGCCGAAAGCCCTGAATATAGGTGTTGGCCTGGCAGTAGCCGACCAGGATACGCCGCAGCTGCTCAAGCGTCCGCTGCCGGTCGTCGGTCACCATGGTATGGATGTAACAGCCAATGTCGAGGTCTTCCACACGCCGTCCGGCGCGCTGGGCGCCCTTGGCGATTTCCGCCAGCGAGTGTGGCACCTGACGGGCCGGCAGCCAGGCCAGCTGTACGCCGTCGGCCATCTCTCCGGCCAGCTGGAGCATCTTGGGATTGACCGCAGCCAGATAGATAGGCATCTGGCGTGGCGCCGGGACGCTCAGCTGAAAGCCCTGAGGTCGGTAAAAGCGACCCTCGTGGCTGACGCGTTCTCCGGCCAGCAGCCGGCGCAGCAGGGCCACGTACTCGCGCGTCCGGGCCAGCGGAAAATCCCAGTCCAAACCGTGGAAGGTATTGATGTTGCGGGTGCTGACCCCCAGGCCGAGCCGGGCCCGACCCGGCGCGATCAGGTCGAGGGTGGCAGCCTGCATGGCGGTCAGGGTCGGCGGGCGGAGGTAGAGCGAGACAATGCCGGTGCCGATGTGAATGCGCTGGCTGCGGGCCAGCAGCGCCCCGACCATGGTACAGGTTTCGGTGCCCCAGGCTTCGCCGACCCACACGCTGTCAAACCCGGCCGATTCCGCCCGCTGGACGATCTCGGAGCACAGGTCCATCGCCATGCCCAGCGGCGGCAGCCCCAATCCTATACGCATCTCAGGTGTCCTTTCAGCCGGTTTCGCCGTCCAGTTCCTCGGCCAGCTCACTCCAGCTCGCGTAGTGTTCTTCCAGTTCCCGTTTGAGCGTGTCGTACTCGGCCGCGACTTCCCTGGCCCGCCCGGGGGCAGTATAGACGCTGCGGTCCGCCATCAGCGCCTCGACCGCCCGCTGCTGTTCCTCCAACTCGGCAATCCGCCGTTCGGTTTCCGCCATACGCCGCTCTTGCCTGGAGCGCTGGGCACGGGCGGCTTTGTGCCGAACCTGGAGCGCCTTGCCACGCTTGGCCTGGCGAACAGCGCTGAGCACCTCCTCAGGGTCCCCTGCCTTTGCCATTTGACCTTTGCCATTTGACCTTTGACTTTCCCCTTGACTTTCCCCCTCCGCGCCCGCCTCGCGTTCCTTGCGGGCCACAAACGCGTCAAACGAGCCCGGGTAGGTCACCAGCCGGCCATCCTGCAGCTCTATCACCTTGGTCACCAGACCGTCCAGGAAATCGCGGTCGTGCGAGACCAGCACAAAGGTGCCGCTGAACTGCTGGAGAGCCTGTTTCAGCACCTCCTTGGTCCGCAGGTCGAGATGGTTGGTGGGCTCGTCGAGGATCAGAAAGTTTGAGGCCTGGAGCAGCATCTTGGCCAGGACCAGCCGGCTCTTTTCGCCGCCGCTCAGCACCGCCACCGGTTTGTCAGCCGCCTCCCCGGAAAACAAAAACGCCCCCAGCAAAGTCCGCAGCTGGGGCACGACATCGAAGGCCGCCCGGCTGGCAATCTCTTGATACACGCTGCGGTCGGTGGTGAGTTTGTCGGTCTGTTGCTGGGCATAAAAATCGAGCACCACCTGATGGCCCAGCACACGCTGCCCGCAGCTCGGCGCTTCAGTCCCGGCCAGCAGCCGGCTCAGGGTGGATTTGCCCGCTCCGTTCACGCCCAGCAGGGCAATCCGGTCGCCACGCTCAATGGTCAGATCGAGATTGTTGAAGACCTGGACTTGCGAGGCGGATGCCCCGCTCTTTTCGCTGGAATGGTTCGGAGCATCCGCCCGTAAGGCGGATGCCCCGCTCTTTTCACTGGAATGGTTCGGAGCATCCGCCTTGTCGTAGTATTTGCCGACCCCTTTCAGCTCCAGCACGACCCGGCCGCTGCGCGGGGCGCGCGGAAAGTGAAAGCGGACGCCGCTGGGAGGGGTCTGGGGGGCGGGCAGGCGTTCCATTTTCTCCAGCTGCTTGACGCGGCTCTGGACCTGGGCGGCCTTGCGCGCGTTGTAGCGGAAGGTGTTGATGAAACGGGTGATGCGTTCGATCTCGGCCTGCTGCTCCTCGTAGGCTTTGCGGTCGGCTTCCAGGGTCTGGGCAAACTGGCGCTCAAAGGCCGAGTAGTTTCCGGTATAGTCGCTCAGGCTGTGGCGGTGGATGGCGGCGATGCGGGTCACGGTCCGGTCGAGAAACCGGCGGTCGTGGGAGACGATGATCACGCTGCCCGCATAGCCGCGCAGATAGCCTTCGAGCCACACCACCGAGTCGAGGTCCAGATGGTTGGTCGGTTCGTCCAACAGCAAGATATCCGGGCCTTGGAGCAGCAGTTTGGCCAGGGCGATGCGCATCTGCCAGCCGCCGCTGAAGACCTCGCTTGGCCAGCCGAACTGTTCCTGGCGGAAGCCCAGCCCGCTCAACACCTTGGCCACCTGGGCGTCGGCGGACCAGCCGTCCAGCTCTTCAAAACGGTGCTGGAGCTGACCGTAGCGGGCCAGGCTGTCGGTCGTCCCGGTCTGGTCCTCGGTCTCAAGGACGGCGTGCAGGCGGACCAGCTCGCGCTGGATGGCGCCCAGCTCCGGCAGGGCCGAGCGGGCTTCCTCAAACAGGCTGCGTCGGCCAATCGGCGTACCCTCCTGGGGCAGATAGCCGAGGCTGACTTCGCGGCCGCGCTGGACCCGCCCGGCGTCCGGTTCGAGCTGGCCCATCATCAGCCGGAACAGGGTTGTTTTACCGGCCCCGTTGGGACCGACCAGCCCGACCCGGTCACCCCTGTTGAGCTGCCAGTTGAGCTTGTGGAAGAGTTCCTGGCCGCCAAAGGCCAGAGAGAGATCGGTCAGCTGTAACATGACGACGTGAGCCCCTGTCCATCAACGGAGCAGTGTAGCGGAGGCCGCAGGCACAGGCCAGCCTCGTCCGTTTCACGTTAGGCTGTAGCCCTGCCGGGCGCGCGATCCGGCATCCTTGCTTCGACTTCGCTCCGCTCAGCACGAACGGGAGGCCGTTGGGCCTGAGCGTCA
>WTHE01000334.1 GCA_011523315.1 Candidatus Binatota bacterium | reverse complement strand
GGATATGAGTCAGGAGCGTTATATCGAAATTCCCGAGCCGGTGCGCGACATCTACAAGCTGTGGCGGCCGACCCTGTTGTTCCGCGCCCGTCGTTTGGAGCAGGCCCTCCAGACCCCGGCTCATATCTACTACAAATACGAGGGCAGCAGCCCGGTTGGCTCGCACAAACCGAATACCGCTGTCGCCCAAGCCTTCTACGCCAAACAGGAGGGCGTGCGGACCCTGACGACCGAAACCGGAGCCGGCCAGTGGGGCTCGGCCCTGGCCATGGCCTGCACCTTCTTTGGCCTCGGCTGTGAGGTCTATATGGTCCGCATTTCCTACGACCAGAAACCCTACCGCCGGCACCTCATCGAAACCTATGGCGCGCAGGTGTACGCCAGCCCGTCCGAGCGGACTGCGGTCGGCCGCCGGCTGCTGAGCGAAAACCCGGCCCATCCCGGGGCACTCGGCATTGCCGTGTCAGAGGGCATCGAAGCCGCCCAGACCTCGGACGGCCACACCAAGTACAGCCTCGGCTCGGTGCTGCCCCACGTGTTGCTGCACCAGACCATTATCGGCGAGGAAACGCTGCTCCAGATGGAGCTGGCCGGCGAGTACCCGGACATCGTCATTGCCTGTGCGGGCGGCGGCTCAAATTTCGGCGGCTTTGCCTTCCCGTTTCTGCGGCACAACCTCAGGCAGGGCAAAAAGACCAGGATCATCGCCGCCGAGCCGGCAGCCTGCCCGACCCTGACAAAAGGCAGCTATAGCTGGGACTGGGCCGATACCGGTGGGGTGGCCCCCATCTGTCAGATGTACACCCTGGGCCATTCTTTTGTGCCGGCCACCATCCACGCCGGCGGCCTGCGCTATCACGGCATGTCGCCCCAGATCAGCGCCCTGCTCCACGCCGGTCTCATCGAAGCCGTGGCCATTGACCAGCTCGACACGTTTGAAGCCGGGGCGATGTTCGCCCGGACAGAGGGTATTCTGCCCGCTCCGGAGGCCAATCACGCGATTCGCGTGGCGATCAACGAAGCCCTGAACTGCCGAGAGCGCGACGAGAAAAAAGTCATCGCCTTCAATCTCAGCGGCCACGGGCACTTTGACATGAGCGCGTATGCCGACTACCACGCCGGCAAGCTGCAAGGCTACGCGCACCCGACCGAAGAAATTGAGCGAGCCATGCAGGAGTTACCAGAGGTGCGGTTTCCGGCTGCCTAGAGCGCTTCCCGATAGGGTGTAGTAGGTCGGATTAGCGGAGCGTAATCCGACACGTACGGGATGTCAGGTTACGCCTCCGGCTAACCTGACCTACACGGCTACACATAATGGTGAATTGCTCTGGAGCCGTCGGCAGCTCTCAAGACAGGTCGTGTTACTTGGCGCGCCGCGCAGCGTCGAGCGCGAGGTAGGTCAGGAACCCTCCGGCAACGACAAGGACAAGAGCCATCAAGATATCCATAACCAGACTATCTCTTGAGCTGTCTCTTCCTTGAGGCCGTCGAGTTCAGGCATACACGACTCACTCAATACGACAAGTAGAGAGCCCCCCTACCCGTCCCCGTAGCCGAGCTGCTCGTTGAGGCACGCAACGGCTTCCACGTAGCCGCTGGCCATGTCCCGCACCACATCACGGGCCGAGCGCAGGCTGTTTTGCTCGCCAATGCCCTGACCGGTCGGATAGGTGTACAGCTGGTAGGCGCCGGACTCGGGCGTCACCCCCGGCGCTTTCATGCCGCGATCAATCCGGCGCAGGTAATTATAGGCCAGGATGCTCTGCAAGGGGGTTTTCAGCGGCTCCGGAGTGTCTTTGCGCTCCCACTCGTCGGTCCATCTGGAGCGCAGAAAGCGGGCGTGCTTGCCGGTCATGGACGTGGTTCGGACCGTGCTGCTGGAGTCGGCCGCCAGCAGCTTGTCCTTGGCCATCCGGTCCAGTTCAGACTCGGTCGTGGTCAGCCATACCGTTCCGCACCACACGCCCTGGGCGCCGAGCGCCATAGCCGCAGCCATCTGGCGGCCGTTGCCAATGCCCCCCGCGCCCAGGACCGGCGTTGGCGCCACCGCGTCTACAATCTCGGGGATCAGCACCATGCCGCCGATGTCTCCGGTGTGACCGCCGGCCTCGTAGGACTGGGCGATGATGACATCAACCTGGGCGTCCTTATGGCGCACGGCATGGCTCCTTTTACCGGCCAGGGCGCCGACGAAAATGCCTTTCTTATGCGCGGCCTCCACCACATAGGCGGGTGGGGTGCCGAGCGCGCTGACCAGAAACCGAGCCTTGTGCTCCAGGGCGATATCAATAATCCCCCTGGCCTCTTTCTGCGAGTAACGCAGTCCGCGGCCCTTGGCCGACGGCGCGTCGGACGACAGTTCGGGCACACCGGCCTGCTCCAGCAGGTCGTCCAGGAATTTTTTGTGCGCCTCAGGAATAAGCTCCTCAAGCGATTCGCGCGCCAGCCCGCCCTTTTCGGCGCCGACATAGTTGGCCGGCATCATCAGATCGACCCCATACGGAATATCGCCCAGCTGCTCATCGATCCAGGCCAGGTCGATCTCCAGCCGCTGGTCGGTATGAATCGCCGCCCCAAGAACGCCGAGTCCGCCCGCCTTACTGACCGCCACGACCACATCCCGACAGTGGGTGAAGGCAAAAATGGGGAACTCGATTCCGAACATGTCAGTCACAGTCGGCATGTCTTGCTCCGTGCTCAGCGTCCGTCCCGCCTAGTCCACCGGCGGCAGCCATTTCAGGTCTTGAAAGCGCTTGATCCACTTGCGGAAACAGTCCTCGGTGTCCATGCAGTCGGCGAAGCCGGCCTGACGCAGCTTGATCGTGCTGACCAGCATGGGCGGCGGCACCTGATCTTTGGCTCCAAAGCCAAACGCGAAATCGGCCAGGATGAACGACTGGCCCACGTAGTCTGTGAGGCTTTTCGGGGCGCGCAGCCCATACTTGTCCACAATCGCCGCCCACTCGGCCTCTCGCTTGGGCATGGCCTCGCCCAGGGAACACGGCTCGGGCGGCCCGACCGGCATACCCAGGGCCTCGGCAATGGTCGGCCACACGTTCTGCCACACAAACACATCGCCGTTGGTGATATTGAAGATTTCGTTCTGGGCGGTCGGTGCGCTGGCCGCCCACTCAAACGCCCGGGCATGGACATCCGTATCAATGGCCTCGAACAGGAACGACGGCCCGCCCGGAAAAGACAGCGGCAGCCCGGCTTCGCGTCGCAGCGCGGCATACACCCCCAGGGCCGGAAACACGTTCATCTGGCTGCCCAGCGACTCGCCCAGAATGAGCTGCGGGCGCCACGTCGTCCAGTGCCACGGCTTGCCGATCTGGCGGTCGCGCAGATAATCCTGCTGCAACCAGTAGAAGTTCTCATGCGGATGCCGCAGCCAGCGCTCGCGGGCCGGCACCGGAAACGGCTCAATATGTACGCCGTAGGCTTTGGTGCCCTGGAGCAGCGAGACGTGCTGCAAGCCGGTGGCCGCCGCCTCCAAGGGATCGAACAGATTATCGAGCATGGCCAGATTGGTCTGCATCTGGTCCTGCTCAAACCAGCCCTGGACCAGCCCCGGCTTCTCGTACAGCGCGGCATACACCACATGCGTCACGTCGGACATGTGGCCAAACACCTCGGCGCAGCGGTCCCGGTCCTGGAGATCGACCGAAATGACGCTTGCCCCTTCGAGACCGTCAGGAATCCGGCGCGACACGCCGACCACGTCCCAATCCTCGAGCTGAGCGAAATGCTTGACCGCAGCAAAACCGACCAGACCGGACGCGCCGGCGACCAACATCTTTTTCTTTGGCATACCAAACCTTCCGTCATGCAGCGCGCCGTCTTAATGCCGGTCAACCCAGTCCCGGCTCTCCGACAGCGCAAAATCGTCGGCCTCTTCCTCACTGGTGAAGCTCTGACCACACTCGCTGAGCGGGAAATATTCGTGTACGACACCGTCCAGCAAACGGAATACCCGGGAGTCGGGTTGCCACTCCCCGGAGTCGAGCTGTTTTGAGCGTGGTTCGATGATGAATCCGCCGTACGATTCGCTTACCCGCATGCTGAGACCTCCTGCCTGTCCAGATGTTCCCGTCTTCCTGCTCATTCCCGCCATGACGCAGCTGCGGCGAGCCTCGGTCTAGTAGTAGGTCGGATTAGCGGAGCGTAATCCGACACGTACGGGATGTCAGGTTACGCCTCCGGCTAACCTGACCTACACGGCTACACCTATATGGTGAATTGCGCTAGCCATATCCTATTCTGCCTTGAGATACGGCCCCGTCATGGCGAGCAGAATAGCCATGATGGTACGGATGTTGTCAATAAAATACTCCCCACGGTCGATGGTCACAGTCCGCTCTGTCAGCTGGAGAAACTTCCACGAGCTGCCTGTTGTCACCACCCCGTACACAACCGGCAGCTCGCACGCCTCGGCGCTATTGAACAGCTGAGCCGCGTACATCTCGGCCACACACTGGGGAATCCCGCTTTTGATATTCTCGTTTTTGGCTTCGACAATATGAATCAGGGGCGCCGACAGAAGAAGCTGGCGGGAGGACGCGGAAATGATGAAATCACACACCCCATTCAGCCCCTTTTGCGGATCGACGTTCAGCTCGATACCGGAGAACACGCTGACTCGGTGACGCAGGGTTTTTCTCAGCTCAACCAGAACCGGAGCAATGATGAGTTCAGAGCGCGCCTTCTCGGTATGAATGGACAGAGCAAGCGGCACATTTTCGGCCAAGACCTCGGAGAACAGCTGACTGATTTCAACCGGTTTGACGCCAGAGTACAGCTCTGCCTCCTCAAGCCTGAGTTGAAGGACGGTTTCCAGCTGCCGAAAGGTAAAGTCACTATAGGGCATACCGGGCGACTCCGTTGGGGCAGGGACTGACACGCCTGTCTTTTCCCTTTATTTCTCTTTGTACGCGATTTTGTGGCGCGTGGGCAATAACCGGGCTTGCTCTTAAACAATGGTATGATACGGTGGTTTGAAACGGACGTTTGAAATGATTCTGACCGAAAAAAGCAAAACCACCCGCCAGAAGCTGCTGGCCGTCGCCACCGAGGTGTTTGTCAAAAAAGGCTTTCACGCGGCCGGCATACGCGAAATCTGTACCGCTGCGGGAGCCAATCTGGCGGCCGTCAACTATCATTTCGGCGGCAAAATGGAACTCTACAAGGCGGTCTTGTCGCACGCCTTTGAAAACGCCAAGCCGCCACGGCCGATGCCCACCCTGGCCGATGACCCGAGCCACCCCCAGGAACAGCTGCGGGCCTGGATTGTGTGGAATGCCGAGCGCATGCTCGGCGCCAGAGGCCACGCCGTGTACGAGTTGATCGTCAGAGAGCTGCAAGACCCGACCCCGGCCTTTGACGAACTGCTGGAGCGCTCCATGCAGCCCATTTATGCGGCCGGCGAAACCCTCGTGGCGGCGGTGCTGGGCGTGAACCGAGACCATCCGTTCGTTCAGCTGTGCTGTACCAGCGTGTTCGGCCAATGCCTGATCTACCGCTATTCACGCCCGATCATCGAGCGCTATCAGCGCCACGCCAGCCAACAACAGCTCGACATGATTCAGAGTTTTTTGCAGCACGACCCAGCCCTGATCTCCGGCCTGGCCGAGCATATTGCCAACTTTTCGCTGGCCGGTATCACAGCCCAGGCC
>WTHE01000392.1 GCA_011523315.1 Candidatus Binatota bacterium | reverse complement strand
GAGATTGAGCGAACGTATGGGCGTTTCAGCGGTCCGCTGACAGTCTACGGTGAACAGTCGCGGCTGGCCTCCATGACTTTGGAGCGGACCGGTATCACCTTCAAGCAGATGCCGTATGAGGTGAAGGCGAGAACCTGATTGGTTGACGAGCGTCAGGACAATTTGTACCTGATTGTCATCCTGCAAATCGATTCAACATGACTTGGCTACTCTTCATTGACGAGAGTGGACACGATCACAAAACCACCCCTTATGAAGTTCGGGGCGGGTTTGCAATCCACGTTCGTTTGCTTTGGTCCTTCGTGCAGAACATGCGACGGCTAGAGGTCAATTGTTTCGGCTGCCCGTTGCACGAATACAAGAAAGAGATCAAAGGCTCTGCCTTGCTTGACCGAAAACGCTACAAATTTGCCGGACAGAGCGGACCGCTAAGCGATGAGGACAGGCGCAATCTCTGCCGCTCCTTCCTTGCCAAGGGCCTCACGCACGAGACACCAAGCGCGAATGAATTTACGGCGTATGGCCAAGCCTGCCTTCAGATGGCGCAAGGGACAATTGACCTCCCGCGACAGCATAAAGCCGTATTGCTGGCTTCCGCCATACCGCAAGATGTCGCCAAGCCGCCGGGCTACAGGGTCGAAAACTATTTGAGGAAGGATGTTGTTTTCCTGCTTGAGCGATTTTTCTACCTACTGGATTCAAAGCGTGAACATGGCGTGATCGTCATGGACGAAACCGAGAAACGCCAAGACCGAAGATTCGTCACCAGACTGGAAAGATACTTCACGAAAACCAACGAAGGTCAGTCCAGGACGAAATGGATCGTGCCGACTCCGTTCTTCGTTTCATCCGATATGACCTATGCCATCCAAGCCGCAGATGTGTGTATCTATTGCATCAACTGGGGGTTTCGCCTTCCCCAGCGCGGAATGAACGCCGAGCGTCGCGCCGAAATCGCTGATATGTTCGGGGGCGCCCTGGCGAGTCTTCAATTTCGCGGGCAGAGGGAGAGAGACGGCCGTATCTTCGAGACTTACGGAATCGCCTACGTCCCTGATCCATATGAGGCCAGACGGTACCCATAAAAAAAAGAGGCAACGCTCCGTCCGCTACTCCTGCACTTCATGTGCAGGGCCGCTTACGAAGCCGAGCCTCCACGCCGGAGTGTAGGCTTTTGCCGCCAGACAGTCAACGTCTTCAAGCAATTAAGGATATGCGCCGACAGTTGCTGGAGATCATCGGAGCCGCTTGAGACAACACCACTCCGCCCAACAAGACTGCTATGGGTGCAGCACGGTCTTGCGCCGGGTGACGGCTTCGATCTTGTCCCGTGAGTACAGGACGGGAAAGTATTTGCCCGCCTCCCACAGCGAAACGAGGTCTCGGTAGTGCGGATCGTCGGGGTTGCCGGACTGGCCGGGCGCGTTCACGCCCAGCGAGCGATCCCAGTCCGACAGGTCGGCAATAATCCGAAAGGACGCCCCGGTCTCCTGAGCCGCACTGTTGTCGGTGTTGTTGAGCGTGAAGTTATCCCCCCCTCGGGCGATGGGACCGACCTCAAAACGCCGCGCATATTCTGTGTTGACAGCCTTGCCGAGCGGGTGGGGCATCAGGATGTGATGATACTCGGCTTGGCCGTAGGTCCAGGCCTGCGGCTCGGGACCGAAACGCTCGGTCAGGCTCTGCACGGCCTGTTCCAGACTGGTCAGGACAAACTGGTCGCGGCCTGCGGTTGGATCGTCGCCGTAGCGCTCGTCCGGGGCGAGCAGACTGTTGATCACGGGCTGGAGGACGATATCGGGAAAGTGCTCGTGCAGGGCCGGGGGGACGGAGCGGTCAAGGAAATTCTTCCACAGGCGCTCCTGCCAGGCCGCATAGATGCCGGCGGCGACCGAGTCTTTGGCCAGGATAGAGTCCCAGGCGCGCAGGGTTTCGAGCGCCTGCTGGACCGGCGGCTGGTCGGAGTGCAGGCCGCTGAGTAGGGGCACGAGCGTGCGGGCCGGAATGGACAGCTCGTCGTTCTGCAGCCGCATCATGTCCATGGTGGTGAATTGCCGGCCGCTGGCCAGGACTTCCTGGGCGCGGGCAAAACGGTACGGCTCGATCCAGAAATAGCTGATCGGGTAGGGGTAGTCGGCCGGCAGGTTTTCCTGGTTGGCGGTAGCCCAGAACCCCTGGGGCGGGTTGAAGACGTGGGGCAGCTGTTCAATCGGCAGATAGCCGTCCCACTCAAAGCGACCGTCGCCCGGCACCGGCAGCAGACCGTTCCAGTTCGGTCGCAGGGGAACGATGCCGACGGCCTGCCAGCCGATGTTGCCCTCCAGGTCGGCCCAGACCATGTTCTCCGAGGGCGCCCGGGAGTAGGAACACGCCTCGCGGAACTCCTCCCAGCTTTTGGCTTGGTCCATGCGTAGGCTGGCCAGATACGGCGCCCCGCCGATCTCCCGCCAGGCGGCCCGCAGGCCGTAGGCACGCTGGGTGTCCGGGTCGGTTTTGAGGATCGGGCCGTGGCGGGTGT
Source organism: Candidatus Binatota bacterium (assembly GCA_011523315.1). GTDB lineage: Bacteria > Desulfobacterota > Binatia > Bin18 > Bin18 > JAAXHF01. The sequence continues at coordinate 3,162 of WTHE01000392.1, read as the reverse complement.
AGCGCAGTTCAACCCTGACCGGTTCCTGGCCTTTGACCGGTATCGTCTCTGTGTAGACGCGCATGTTTTGCCACTCGCCCAGATAGCGGTACTGGTTCGGATTGTCGGGGTTGGTCTCGTACACGTACAGATCTTCGGTATCGGTCGGAAAGATGGTCAGCCCCCAGGCGCCGTATTCGTTGTGGCCGATCGACACGCCGGGCAGGTGCGGCTCGCCGCCGCCAATCACGTTCCAGCCCGGAGCGACCAGGTGGACCCAGTAGCGGAGTGACGGGGCGGTGATGGCGCGGTGCGGGTCGTTGACCATGAACGGCTGACGGCTCAGGGTGTGGGAGCCGGCCACCACCCAGTTGTTGCTGCCCTCGTTGTCGGTCTGTGTCGGCTGGTCGGCGGGCGCGGCCGGCTCGCCCTGGTCGGCGGGTGTGGCCCGGGCGGCCGGGTCAACAATATCCTCGGGCTCGAATTCCACCGGCTGTCGGGCGGCGGTGTAGTATCTGTCAACATCGGCCGGTATGGCGGCCAGATCCAGGCCCTCGGCAACGCTCAGGTCGGGCCGGCCGGGATGCAGATTCAACAGCTCACGCGCTGTGTCCGGTCCGAGGTCGGGCAGCACCCTGGCCAGACGCAGTTCGGTCTGGAGATTCAGAAAAATCCCGCCCAGGCGAGACACCACGATGTCCGGGGTCCAGGCTTGGGGCTGGATGCCGAGCAGCTGGAATTCGACCGGCAGGAGTTCGGGCTGCTGCCGGGTCTGGGCGATATAGGCGTTAATGCCGTTGACGAAAGCGGTGATGATCTGCTCGCCCTGGGGATGGTAGTGGTACATATCGAGGCGCAGGTCGCCCCGGGGTCGCAGCAGACGCGCGCCAATATCACGGTCGAGCGCCTTGGGACCCTGAATCTCGGCCATCGTCCCGGTGACCCGACGACGCCAGATTTCGAGTTGGAACAAACGGTCGCGGGCCGCGTTATAGCCCTGGGCAAAGAACAGGTCGTCCTGGTTGCGGGCGTAGATGTGGGACATGCCCCAGCGGTCGGTCAGGATTTCGACCGCTTCGTTGAGGCCCGGCACCTGCACCCGAGTCGCTTGCTCCTCGGCTCGGAGGGTGGGCAGCGGGAGGCTGAGAATGACGGCAAGGAGGCTCATGACAACGACTTGGACACCACCAGATTTCATAGGTTCTGCTCGCGTAGCAACATGAGGATGTGGTCCGCTGCGGAGCTTAGCCAATTGCTCGGGGGGTGTCTACGTCAACGATCCGAAGCGTCATGTCGGCGTGGCTCGATTGCTCATCCTGACGGCGAATCTGCCAGCGCGTTTTTGTGAGCCGGGATAAAAAGTATTCGTCATGGCTGACCAGCAGCAGACCGCACGGACAGTCTTGCAAGGCCGCTTCAAGGCATTCGATTGAGGGGACATCAAGGTGATTGGTCGGTTCATCCATGACGATGAGCTGCGGCGTGTGTACCATTCCCAACGCCAGCAGGAGCTTGCGTACCTCTCCGGGACTGGGCTGTCCGGTTTCCAGCAGCCGCTGGGGCTGTGAACCCAGGCGACTGATGATTGTCATCAGCTGCCCCCGCTTGTCTTTTGCCAAGCTCCGCGTCTGGCTGACGCTGGCCTCGGCCTGCCGGCGTGGAATTTCCTGAGGGATGTAGGTGACGCGCTCTGGGGGCAGATCGACGCTTTTTATGAGCCTGGCAATCAAGGTGCTCTTGCCGCTCCCATTGGCTCCGGTGAGGGCAATGCGGTCGTCGGGACGCATGGTCAAGCTCGGGACGTGCAGCCACCGCTCAGGGCCGAGTGGAAGACGACAGGCCGGAAGGCTGAACAGCGTAGCGCGCTTGGACTGCATGCCTGGCATCCAGATGCCGAGCGCGGAGGTTTTTGTGACCGATATCGACGCCTGTGTGTGACGCGCCCGGTCCAGGCGGGCGTCGAGCTGGCGGAGGAGTTTGCCGCCGACTCCGTCTTTGCCGGTCGCCCGGGCCAGATTTTTTTGACCGCGCGCGTCGTGATCTTTTTTTGCCAGACCGCGTTTCGAGCGCTTGTGGTGCGCCTGGGCCGCATCCGCTCGACGGCGGTGCGCTTCTCGTTCTATGCGTTGCCGCTCACGTTTGGCGTGGGCGTACTGTTTGTCCGCCCGGCGTGCCTCGGCCTTGGCCTGTCGAGAGCCCTGGCTGAAGCCGCCGGGCCGCAGCACCGCCTGGGGCGGGTCGATGAACACACATTGCTGGCAAAGTGTATCGAGCAGGGTGCGGTCGTGACTCACCAATAAACCAACGCCCTGAAAAGACCGGAGCGCGGTGATGAGCAAGTCCCGGGCCGTCGCATCGAGGTGGTTGGTCGGTTCGTCAATGGCTAAAATCTGCGGGCGTCGCCACACGGCCACACCGATTTGGGCGCGTTTGCGTTCACCGTGACTCAAGGTGTGCCAGCGACCTCGCCAGCTTTCTGCTACCTCTAATTGTCCCTTGAGCCGCCGGGCGGAGCCGTCGGTTGCGTCGAGCAGGGCGTCAAAAAAAGGCGGCGGTTCGTCCGTTCGTTGGGGACAGTAGACCGCCTCGGCGAGAGACTGAACCTGCCCCTGTTGCGGCTGCAGCTTGCCGACCGCCAGCTGCAGCAGCGTTGTTTTGCCGCACCCGTTTGCGCCAATAATGCCGCTCCAGCCCACCGGAAAATGGAGCTGAAGATTGACGAATAAGGGGACGCTCGCCGTGTCGTACATGAAGGACACGTTTTGAAAAAGAACGGTTGCTTGACTCATGGCCTCGCCTCTCCACACCTGTCTGCAAAAAGAATAAGGCCAGCACTCTTTTTGGATTGCGGCCGTATTCGCAGGTCAGGAAAAAAACCGTCTGGAGGGCTTTCGCTATGAACAGGCTCAGGGAAAGACCACCCCTGGGACACGGCAAAGAGGCTGGCGCACAGGTGTCCTGGGGATGGGGAACGGACGAAGGCTGGGAGGAGTTGTACTGACAGAGGATGGGGCGTGCACCATTGCTCGGCGCGGCCTGATAAAGAAGTACGTCTCTCAGCAGACTGTTCCGCGTACCAGGACTAGAGAGCTATGATTCCGCCCATTCCGTTGTCCTTTGGGGAGTGGTTTGAAGACCGCCCCAGACTAGACATACGTCGAGAGATGTCAAGTCTGCGCCATG
>WTHE01000367.1 GCA_011523315.1 Candidatus Binatota bacterium | reverse complement strand
AGCATACCCATATTCCAGCCAGCCGTGAGTCCCAGTACCCGGGCGGCGGCGAGCTGCCCACAGAATACGCCCACATGTCCGACCCCTTTATCGGGCTGGCCGCCGCCGCTGCGGTGACCACCCGGCTCAAACTCGGCACCGGCATCTCGCTGGTGACCGAGCACGATCCGATCGTGCAGGCCAAGCAGGTCGCCTCGCTGGACCGGATTTCCCACGGGCGGTTCCTTTTCGGGATTGGCGCGGGCTGGAATAAAGAGGAGATGGCCAACCACGGCACGCCGCCGGCCAAACGCTGGAAGGTCTTGACCGAGCGGGTGCAGGCCATGAAGGCGCTGTGGACCCAGGACGAGGCCAGCTATCACGGCGAGTTTGTGAATTTCGACCGGGTGTGGTCCTACCCCAAGCCGCTGACCACACCCCATCCGCCTATTTTGATGGGCAGTCTGAGTTCGCGGCTGGGCCGCCAGCGAGTGGTCGATTTGTGTGACGGGTGGATTCCGGTTGAGACGGCGATTGACGATATGCCGGCCGCGATTGCCGACCTCCACGACAAGGCCCGAGCCGCCGGCCGCGATCCCGCCTCCATCCCGATTTCGTTCTTCCTGGTCCACGCCCCGGGCATGGGCCGGCTCGCACGCTACAAGGAGCTTGGCGCGGTCCGCACCGTCGTGCGCGCGCCGACCGCCGGCCGTGACGAGGTACTGCCGTTCCTGGACAAATACGCCGAGATTGCCCGCCAGTTGATATAAGACGCGATCCCATCTGTTCACATGATTAGGTCCTTCGCCGACAAGCGCACCGAGAATATCTTTAACGGCATAAGAGAGCGATCTTTCCCTGCCTCGCTTGTAAAACGGGCCAGGAGCAAACTAGACCGGATCAACTATGCGGCAAGTGTCACTGACCTGCGGATTCCTCCAGGCAACCGGCTTGAGCGGCTTAGGGGAGATCGAGAGGGGCAGTACAGCATTCGCGTCTCGCGTGGTTGGCGGATCTGCTTTGTCTGGAGAGATGGTGACGCATTCGAGGTGGAATTGGTGAACCACTACGATTGAAGAACGGAGTGAGACAATGGTCAGAGTGCCTACAAATCGGATCACCACACACCCCGGCGCCCTTCTACGTGAGCAGATAAGAGAGTTAGGGCTGAGTGTCAGCGGCCTTGCCCGGGATATCAGCCTACCTGCCACCCGGCTGCGCGAGATCGTTCACGAACGGCGCGGTGTAAGTGCAGAGACGGCAATTGCGCTGGGCGCGTATTTCGGTCAGACCCCCGAATTCTGGATGAACGCGCAGGCAGCCTATGACCTGTCAAAGGAGCTGGTCGAACACGGCCAGGACATTCGCGCGCGGGTCAGCCATCGCGTCCAGGACCGGGTGACGAGTTCAGCCGGGTAGAGCGCCGAGCCAATCTTCAGGGCTTGGTCCGGGGCGTGTTCAGCGTTCGTACCGGCTGCCCGTCCAGGAAGGCCCGGATATTCTCGACCGTCTGGTCAAAGAAGATGTGGTAGGTTTCGGCGGTCACGTAGCCGATGTGGGGGGTGAGCACCGTGTTGTCCAGCCGTCGCAGTGGATGATCGAGGGGCAGGGGTTCCTGGTCGAACACGTCCAGCCCGGCTCCGGCAATCGTCCCGTTTTGGAGCGCCTGCACCAGCGCCGGCTCATCCACAATCGGACCGCGTGAGGTATTGATGAGGTAGGCGGTCGGTTTCATCAGGCTCAGCTCGCGGGCGCCGATCAAACCCCGCGAGCGCGGGCTCAACACCAGGTGGATGGACAGCACGTCCGACTGCGCCAGGAGATCGTCTTTGCTGACCAGGGTTGCACCGCACTCGGCCGCCCGCTCGGCCGTCAGGTTCTGGCTCCAGGCGATGAGCTGCATCTGAAACGCCGCACCTACCCTCGCCACCTGTGAGCCTAATCGGCCCAGCCCCATCAGCCCCAGGGTTTTGCCGTTCAGCCCCAGACCCAGGCTGCGCTGCCACTGACCCGCGCGGGTGGCCCGGTCTTCCTCCGGGATATGCCGCACCAGGGCCAGGATCAGGCCCCAGGTCAGCTCGGCGGTCGGATAGCCCACACCCCCCGTGCCGCACACCACAACGCCGCAGTCGGTGGCGGCGTCCAGGTCAATCGCCGCGTTGCGCATGCCGGTGGTGGTCAGCAGTTGCAGCTTGGGCAGGCGTTCCATCAGGCTGCGGGGGAAGGGCGTGCGCTCGCGCATGGCCATGACGATCTCGAAATCTTCGAGACGCCGGACCAGGGCGGCCTCGTCGGTGAGGTGATCGTGGAACACCTCGAGGCTGACCTCGGCGGGCAGCACCGCCCAGTCGGTCATGCGCCGGGCCAGGTGTTGATAATCATCCAGAATGGCGACGCGGACCACGCTTCATCCTCCAGCTCACACGCCTATTTGTTGAGGCGCACGAACTTTTGCAGCACATGGCCGTCAAGCGGGATCAGGCCCTGTCTGCCACCCGCGCTGTAGTTCACCTCGCTGACGTACAGGTCGCCCCGCGAGTCGGCCCAGATGCCGTGCGGCGCGTAGAAATTGCCCGGCTCCAGGCCGTGCTCCCCAAAGCGGTGCTGGATTTCCCCGTCCAGGGTCAGCACGCTGACGCACGACGGGGGCTCGTGGGGGGGGACTTCCGCGCCCAGGCCGTTCGGCATGTTGGCGACCTTGAAGCCCAGCTCGGCCACAAACAGGTTCTCGTCGGCGTCGATATACAGATCGTCCGGGCGGCTCACATGAGTCCATTCGGTGCGGTACTCGCCGTCGGCGCTGAACACCTGAATGCGGGAGTTCTCGCGGTCGGCGACGTACACCGTGCCGCGCCGGTCAACCGCAATCGAGTGTGGGATTTTGAACTGGCCCGGGCCGCTGCCGGGTTCCCCCCAGGAGAACAGCAACTCGCCCTCAGCCGAGAATTTGTGCACCCGGGCGTTGCCGTAGCCGTCGGCGATATACATCGCGCCGTCCGGCGCCAGGGCGACATTGGTCACCATGTTGAACGGACCGGCCGACTGCTGAACCGGGGTGGTCCAGGCTTTGAAGCCGGTGTCGGCGGGTGTGTCTTTCTCGCCCAGGGTTTTGAGCAGCGTGCCGTCGGGTTTGCACAGGCGGACGGTGTGGTCAAAATTGTCGGCGCAGTAGATGGTGTCATCCGGACCGATGAAGATGCCGTGGGCGTTGGTAAACACGTCTTCTCCCCAGGCGTCGAGGAACTTGCCGTCCCGGTCAAAGACGATCATCGGGTGCTCGCCACGGTTAAAGGCGTACACCCGGTCCTGGGAGTCGGTGGCCACGCCCGCCACCTCGACAAACGACCAGCCCTCGGGCAGCTGCTCCCAGCCTTCGATCACTTCGTATTCGACTTTGTTTGCGCCAAGTGCCATGGGACTTCCTCCTTTTCAGGGGACGCGCTGATCGAGTTGGATCACGATCCCGTCGGGGTCTTTGAACAGGGTGGTCATGACCTTGCCGCCCGGCGCTTCGCCGTAGGCGACGCTGTCGAAGACTCTCGGGGCCAGGACGATCGGCACGCCCGCAGCCTTGACCTTCTCGAAGGTCTCCTCCAGATCGTCCACCCAGAAGGCAAAATGGTGGATGCCGACCTGGGTCAGATTGATCGCCTCGCCCGAGGTCGGACGGTTCTGGGACAGGACGATGAACGTGGCGTCCGGGCCGTCCTCCCAGCGCAGGTACACCCCGTGACGTCCGGGCCGCTCGGCGCCGGTGACCGTCTGGATCATACCCCCCGGATTTTCGTTGGGGTCGTCCAGGCTGACGCGCAGGCCCAGCAGGTCGCGGTAGAATTTCAGCGACTCGGCCATATTGCTGACGCCAATGGCGATGTGCGAGGTCGCTCGAACTTTCATGCCTTCCTCCTTTGTCCAGCTATCCAGGCTTTCCTGACCCGCAGCTATGACACGCTTTGTGGCCGGCGTCCAGACATGACGGCTCAGCCGGCGTGGGCTCGTGCGCGGCGGATCAGGCGGCTCTTGAGGGCGGCCAGACGCGGTTCGAGTTCCAGCCGATACGGCTGTGGATCGCTGAGCCGGGTGACCGCCGGCGGTAAACGGCCCAGCTGGTCCTGGGCCCGCTGGCGGATCGCGGCCGGCGCGGGGCTGGTATACACGGCTTCGCCCTGACGGAAGACCGGCACCAGCAGATCGTTCCACGTCGGCCCGGCCGAGCCGGCGACCCGCGCCGCGTCGTCAATCCCCAGCCGGGTGTCATACACCGTGTCGCCGACAAAGCTCCCGTCGGTCTGATAGCGGCGCACCTGAAGAATGCCCGGGGTGGTGGTTTTGTCGTCGTCTTCCGACAGTTTGACTTTGTACTGCCAGGGCCGGCCCGGGCTCCGTACCGCACTCAGCTTATAGACCCCGCCCAGGGCCGGCTGGTTGTCGGCTGTGACCAGCTTGGTGCCGATACCCCACACCCCGATCGGGCTGCCCTGGGCTTTGAGGCGGGCAATGGCGTGTTCGTCCAGGTCGTTGCTACCGACAATGAACGCCTCAGGAAAGCCGGCCTGGTCCAGGATCGTACGCGCCTCGATCCCGAGCTGGACAAAATCGCCCGAGTCCAGGCGAATGCCGACCAGCTCATGGCCCTGGTCGCGCAGCCAGTGGCCGACCCGCACCGCCCGGCGCACCCCGGCCAGACTGTTATAGGTATCGACCAGAAAGATGCAGTTGTTGGGCATGGCCCGGGCATAAGCCTCGAACGCTTCGAGTTCCGTGTCAAAGGCCATGACCCAGCTGTGGGCATGGGTGCCCCGGACCGGGATCCCGAACAGTTTTCCGGCCAACACGTTCGAGGTGGCGGCACAGCCGCCGATATACGCCGCCCGACTCGCCGCCAGCGCACCGTCAATACCCTGAGCGCGGCGCAGTCCGAATTCGAGCACCGGCTGTCCCCCGGCGGCCAGGCAGATGCGGGCCGCTTTGGTGGCGATCAGGGTTTGGAAATTGATGATATTGAGCAGCGCGGTTTCAAGCAGCTGGCCCTGGATGAGCGGACCTTGGACGCGCAGCAGGGGTTGGTTGGGAAAAACAGGCGTGCCTTCGGGGATGGCGTCAACCGAACACGAGAAGCGCAGCTCTTGCAGGGAGCCGAGAAACTCGCGGGGAAACAAGGCTTTGCCGTCGTTGCCGGTCAGCTCGGCCAGGTAGGCGACATCCTCGGCGGTAAACCGCACGTGGCTCAGGAAGTCGATGGCGTAGGCCAGACCGCAGGCCAGGCTGAACGCGCCGCCAAACGGATGCTGGCGAAAGGACAGCTGAAACACTGCCTGCCTGTCGGCCATGCCCGACCGCCAGTAGCCGTAGGCCATGGTGAGCTGATACAGGTCGGTCAGCAGCGCCAGGGAAGGGCGGTAGAGCGCGGACGGAATGTTCATCTGAGCCCCGCATGGCCCACGGACGGAGCTTACTCCAGGTTGGCCTCGATCAGCATCGGCCCCGGGCTGCCGAACCCGTAGCCGAGGGCGTCGTTCAGCTCTTCGGCCGTCCACACCGCCCGCGCCTCGACCCCAAAGCCCTCGGCCAGCTTGACAAAATCAAACACGGGCGAATCCAGACCGGTCAGGGACAGGCTGGCTTCACCTGGGGTGATCTTGGCCCGTTCCAGCTCCCAGCGCAAAATGGAGTACGCCCGGTTCTTGCAGATGATGGCGGTCACGTTGTGTTTCTCACGGGCCATCGTCCACAGTGCCTGGATGGTATACAGG
>WTHE01000778.1 GCA_011523315.1 Candidatus Binatota bacterium | reverse complement strand
GCATCATCCCATCCGAAAGTCGTACCCAAACAAATGATAGACTCTGCCGTTTCTCCCGCTCGCCTTCCGAACAGTGAGCCCCATTTCCTCTAAGCGATGTCGAAACCCACGAGAAGACAGAGTCGAATCGTTCCGGTCGCCTTGCTCGGTACGCCATAGGAGATAATCATCAAACAACTTTTTGGCCTGAATACGATGCCCTTGGGACGGAGTGAGTCGGTCTGACACGTACCGCGATACAGCGTTCACACGATCTCCTAAGTGGGTCTCCGTCTCGGCCAAGACAGTCCTGGAAGGCGCGAGGCCACCAGCCTGGAACATTTCATAGCCACGGATCGCCCACCCCAAAATTCTCGGCAGCTCTTTTTCAAGCTTCCCGAAGAAATGCTTATCTTGATCTTTCTCTGGGATTGTCTGAGTAAAAGGCAACACTTGCACCCGTCTTTGCCAGTCGCGTGAGGTGTCGGCGAAGGAGAGTTTCCTACTACCCTGTAAAAAAATCTTTGCGTGGATAGGAATACTGTACGGCTGCTTATACCGCGGACGGACTTGAATTTCCCGTTCTCCGGTGAGTTCTTTGAGTAAAGCTAAAGCCTGACTTCCGAGGCTTCCGGTAGGAAGCTCTTGCACACAGGCGACCCTTTTTTCTTTGAGAAGCGCCAAGTCCGCCCCCGGACGTGAACCGATGAATGTTTGATTTGGAAGAACGACAGCGAGTTCGCCAAAGATCGCCTTCAGCGCGTCGCGCCATTGCGTTTTGCCGTTTGTGCCAGTCTCATGCAGGTAAAAGAACACCTGCTCAGGATTATCTGGCAACAGGCAATATCCAAACAAACGCTGCCAGTATGCAACGAGGCTAGGGTCATCTCCTGACCAAAGACGCAACGCCCGGCTCCAAGTTTCACTTTCTGAGAAATCAACGGTTGTTCCCATTCGCCGAAATACCCGAATTTCTTGTGTCGGGGTTTCAACATACTGCGAAGTGGCCAAGTCGAACAATTGTCCCTGGCTGTCCAAAAAATAGCGGCCATCAACATTCCATTGCTCGTCAGTTCGACGATCAACACGGAGAGACTTTTCAATCTTTTGTGCTTGATTGTCGGTTGGAAGGGGCCGGGAAAACTGGCGGGAAAAATCACGAATGCGATGAATGACCGTAAGCAAATCAAGACGTTCCCAGTGGTTAGTCTGCCATTCAAGCCATTGACCTTCAGGGATGCCTGCTCGGCTATCTTCGGTATTAACTGCATACAAAAGGTGCGGGTTTGCTTCCCCGAAAAGAGTGGCTAAATCAGACTCTTCTGGTACTCCACGGAAAGCTTTTGCTCCTTCAGTTCCTCGTGTTCGTTGTTGTGAAAGCGAAAGAGAAGGTGGCTCGGCTAGGGCAGGTTCTTCTGGCACTCTTATCCGGGGGATTGACTCTAAAAACTCGCTACACTCCTCAAGATTCGGCTCATAACCAGACAGGCCTTTAACCGTCTCCGCTAGCATTTCTGGCAGCAAAGAATCACGTCCTCCTTCCAACAAGGCATTCCAGGCTTGAGGAAAGGTTCTTTTTACTTCTCGCCCCCGAACGGCATTCTGGTAGTCAGCCCTCGCTGCCTGTAAGGCTTCGCCGGTACAGATTCTTTCATAACTTAAATACCGTCTCAGTCTTTCGAGCGCCTCTGCCGTCTCTTCCTCCAGCAGATCAAACTCGTAGGCTCGCCGCTCGCGATACTGCCCTTGTTCACCCGGCAGATAGAAGCACCATTCACGCCCGTCGGTTAAGATGGCCATTTGTACTCTGGCAGGAAGGGCATATTCAAATAACTGGCGGTCCGCTTTCTCAGATAATTTGCCAACTTTTTTCACCTCAACAAACACAGAAGGAGAACGACCAGAAGGCCGCAGAGCGTAATCAACACGTCGTCTCCCTACGGGATATTCAGGGGTCACGAGAGAGGTATCAGAAGTATCCCACCCTAATTCTTGTAACGTAGGAAGCAGGATTGCCTGAGAGACCTCAGACTCCGACGCATACGCCTCTTGGCGTAGTCCAGCTTTGATCTTTTCTAGCTGTTCGGCGAGTGTCATCCTAATTCTTCCTGGCTATCTTTCGAGCGATTCTGAATGCACCATTGCCCTTTAGCCGACGATGACGTGCTCCTTGGTGATGATCAGCGGCAGCGTGCCGGGCGCGATGAAATTCGGCTCGTCGGCTCGGGTTCGCTCGTACTCGGGCGTGGTGGCGGACACGCGCATGGCTTGGGTGCTGTCAAACCAGGTCAGGGCTACGCCGTCATACAGCGGCGTTTTGCCGCTCTTGTAGATCGACAGCCGGGTATGGCTCTGGACGTAGCGCCGGACAACCGGGATGGCCGCGCCGAGCGGGCCATGAATCTCGCGCCAGTGGGTCTGGAAATCCTTGATCGGCATACCCGGTTTGTGGCTTACGAACTCGACGTTTTTGACCCCGTCGTCAGGAATCGGACCGTCTTTGATGACATGCTCCTCGGTGATGATCGTGCCCTGGCTGGCCACATCCATGAAGTTCGGCTCGTCGGCTCGGACGGCGGCAAACTCCGGTGTGCCGGCCTGACGACGCATGACATCGGTATCATCGAACCACAGCTCGGCCATGCCGTCGTAAACGGGCTCGCCCTTCCGGTAGCCGGACAGGATGGTGTGGGACTGCACGTAGCGCCGGATGCCGGGCAGTTTGACCACGATATCGGCGTGGCTGGTACGCCAGTAGGCCTGGAAATCCTCGACCGACATGCCGGCCTTGCGCTTAAAAAAGGCGATCAGTTTGACCATACGTCTTTTCCTCCTGCGCCTACCTATGGCATGCTGCTGGCCTGGGTCAAGGCAAGCGGCGCTCTCGAACGGCAGGAACACAAGGACACGGCATGGATTTTCAATACTCGCCCGAACAGGAAGCGTTTCGCAGCGAACTGCGCGGCTGGCTGGAGGCGCATCTGCCCCCAGAGCTGTGCGTTGAGGACGCCATGGATGAGCGGGTCGCCCCCGACCGCGCCACCTTTGAGAAACGCCGCGCCTGGCAGCGCACCATGTATGAGGCCGGCTGGGTCGGCATTCCGTGGCCCGCAGAGTACGGCGGCCGGGGCGCCGGGCTGATGGAACAGATTGTGTTCGAGGAGGAGTACACGCGGGCGCGGGCGCCGATCCTGCCCGGCTTCTCGGGCATTGCGCTGTGCGGCCCGACCCTCATGCAGTGGGGCACCGACGCCCAGAAGCAGAAATTTCTGGCCCGCATCCTGCGCGGCGACGATGTCTGGTGTCAGGGCTATTCCGAACCCGGAGCCGGGTCCGACCTGGCCAGCCTCCAGACCCGGGCGGTCGAGGACGGCGACGAGTTTGTGGTCAACGGCCAGAAAGTCTGGACCTCGGGCGCCCAGTACGCGGACTGGATCTTCATGCTGGTCCGCACCGACCCGGACGCACCCAAACATCGCGGCATCAGCTATCTGCTGGTGGATATGAAAACTCCCGGGGTGACGGTCCGACCCCTGGTGCTGGTCAACGGCCACGCCCACTTTAACGAGATCTTTTTTGAGGACGTGCGGGTGCCCAAGGAAAATCTGGTCGGCCCGCTGAACGAGGGCTGGAAGGTGACCATTACGACGCTCATGTTCGAGCGCGGGGTTGCCGGCGGCGGGAGCCAGGGCGATCAGATCAAACGCCTGGCCCAGTTGGCGCGCAACGTCGAGTTCAACGGCCAGCCGGCCTGGCAGCAGTCCTGGGTGCGCGACCGGCTGGCCCGGCTCCATATCGAGCACGAGAGCCTCAAATACACCCGCCTGCGCAGCCTGACCAAACAGCTCAAGGGCCAACCGCCCGGCCCCGAAGGCTCCATGCTCAAACTGTGCAGCTCTGAGCTGGGCGTCAGAATCGCCGAGTTTGCCAGTGAACTCCTGGGCCACAACGCGATTGTCGATGGGCCGTCCGAGGCCGTACCCGACGCGCCACGCTGGGTGAACCGGGTACTGAGCGCCCGCCAGTATACGATTTCGGGCGGCACGAGCGAAATTCAGCGCAATATCATGGGCGAGCGCGTCTTGGGCCTGCCCAAGGGCTGAGACCGGCTCATTTTCCGCGTGCCCGCCACTCGCGGCGCAGGACGGCCATCAGCAGCGTGTTGTGATAGCGGCCGTCGGCGTAGCGGCTTTCGCGCAGCAGCCCCTCGCGCCGGAAGCCGGCCTTCTGATAGGCGCGGATGCCGCGCGTGTTGCGCTCGTCCACCTGCACCCAGACCCGGTTCAGAGCCAGCGGGCCAAAGGCGTAGTCAAGCACCAGCCCGGCCACCTCCGGGCCGTAGCCCTTTCCCGTCTGAGCAATGAGCAGACCAAAGCTGGCCTGACGGTTGTCCAGGTCGAGGTGGTGCAGCTCGGTCATGCCAATCAGCCTATCGGTGTCGCGGCGCACGACGCCGAGCAGCAGGTCGTGCCCGCTGCGGTACAGACGCTCAATACCGTCGGCCACGGCGCGGACATCGGCCGCCGGGAAAAAGTCGCCCAGGCTCCAGGTCAACTCCCTGTCCCGCAGCCAGACGACGATCAGTTCGGCGTCATTGCGCTCCAAAGGACGCAGATACACGCGCCCGCCCATCAGCACCGTTTCCTGCATCTCTCGCCTATTGCCTCCGTGTCCGCATCCTAGCACCGCCCCAGTCTTGACGCGAAGCCTGAGACCTGCCAGAATCCCGGCCGTGCATAAGCATTCTCCCAAACAGAACTGGTGGTGGCTGCCTTAGCAGGTGGCCCGACCGTATTGTAGACACACACGGAGCCGCCTTGACCAAAGAGGCGGCTCTTCTTTTTTCAAAGACCGTCGCCTCAGGCTTGGGTGACGGTCTTTTTTTGGGCCACGACCCGGCGGCGCAGGACGAAGGAGGAAGGATTCATGGCCGACGCAGCACCCCACATCCCCAGCCTGCATACGTATCGCACCCGGGGTGGGATTGAGATTCGTCGCAGCATTGAAAGCATCCCGCTTCAGGACGCCATTGAGCCGGTCATTGACGGCCTCGACAGCCAGCCCGGCGTCCTCCTGGCCTCAAGCTATGAGTATCCGGGTCGCTATACGCGCTGGGACATCGGATTTGTGAATCCGCCCCTGGCCCTGAGCTGTCGGCAACGGGAATTTCGGCTGTCGGCCCTGAACGAACGCGGCCAGATCTTGCTGCCGGCCATTGCCCGGGCGGTTGAGGCCCTGCCTGCGGTTGCCGCAACCGAGCGCAACGAGCGCCACGTCTCGGGCACGATACGCGCCGTGGCGGGCCGTTTTGCCGAAGAGCAGCGCAGCAAACAGCCCTCGATCTTTTCGCTGCTGCGCGCCCTGACCGAGCTGTTCGCCTCCCCCGAGGACACCAACCTGGGGCTGTACGGCGCCTTTGGCTATGATCTGGCCTTCCAGTTCGAGCCCCTGCGCCTGCGCCTCGCCCGTCCCGACGACCAGCGCGACCTGGTCTTGTACCTGCCCGACGAACTCATCGTGATTGACCACCGCCGGGACCAGGCCCTGCGCTATGGCTACGACTTCGAGAGCGACGGTCGCTCGACCTATAATCTGCCCCGGGTCGGCACCGGCCAGCCCTACCGGGGCAGCGAGACTCTCGCCCAGGCCTGCGACCATCAGCCGGGCGAATACGCCGAGGGCGTTCGGGTCGCCCGCCAGGCGTTTCAGCGCGGCGACCTGTTTGAGGTCGTACCCGGACAGACCTTTTTTGAGGCCTGCCCCTCGCCTCCCTCAGAGC
>WTHE01000630.1 GCA_011523315.1 Candidatus Binatota bacterium | reverse complement strand
AGAAGGCGCCGGGGCTCGGCGTGAACGGAATCCGCGGGTTCATCAAGCCAAAGCCGAGCCCGAACAGCATCCACACGCCGAGCACCAGATCCTTGCCGTTGGTCTGCCGCCGCCGGGCCAGCTCCACCGTTTCGGGCGCCATCAGCCGGACGCTGTCCAGCGTCCCGCCGGCAGCCAGCGCCCCGTGCACGCGGGCGACGGCCCGCGCGTTGCCGATGCCGCCGGCCGCCGGAATCTCCGCCGCCCGCCAGGCGCGCGTCTGCGGCTCACGGCCGGTCAGCGCGGCAGACCGGAAGGTCCGCGTGGCAACCGAATCCGGGTCGCCGGGCATCTGATCCATGGTCGTCGCCGGCGGCACCATCTCGCCCACCCGGCCGTCGTGCCGGGCGTCCAGCCCGATATGAAAATCGACCTTGAGCGGACTCGCGACTTCCTCGCGAAAGAAGGTCCCCAGGCTGCGGCCGTCAACCCGACGCAGGATTTCTCCCTGCAAATAGCCCTGCGTGATGGCGTGGTATCCCGAGGCTGTCCCGGGCTCCCACCACGGCGCCTGACGGGCCAGCCTGTCGCAGATGGCGTCCCAGTCGTAGAGTTCCTCGATCTCGACACGCGAGTCGAAACCGGCCAGGCCAGCCGAATGGCTCATCACATGGCGGACCAGTACGCCCTCCTTGCCGTTTTGGGCGAACTCCGGCCAGTAGCGGGCAACCGGCGCGTCGAACTCGATCAGCCCCCGGTCGGCGAGCATGAGCAGGCACACCGCAGCCATGGTTTTGGTGGTCGAGTACACGTTGACGATAGTGTCCTGCTGCCAGGGCGCGCCACTCGGGGCTGCCGAGCCGCCCCACACATCCACGACGACCTGTCCGTCGTGGACGACACACGCGCTGGCACCAAGCTCCTCGCCGGTCGCAAAGTTCTCCTGAAACGCCTCACCAACGGCCGCGAATGCATCTGCACAGTATCCTTGGAGTTCCATCATGGCTGTCTCCTTTAGGCAGTTTCCTGTCCGATGTCAACGCACCGGCAAATGCTCTTGGCCAGGCGTCCCGTTCGCTGTCGGTTTTCTCTTTTCAGGCTGTGTGTCAGACGCACCGCTGCCAGGCTGGCTCGTATTGAGGCAGTCGAAGGCCAGCCGCGCTGCTAATGTTGCGCGAGCCTGGAGCGCGGCGGTCGCCGTGGCAAGCGCCCAAGAACGGGACTGTCCGAGCCGTTCCAGAGCCGCACTCAACTCAACAAGACTCAGCTCACCCGCCTCATAGGCCCGGCGGGTAAACTCCCCCGTCTGGGCCAGCGTAGCGAAGTAGTCCGTTCCATACACGGCGCGCTGCTGTCGGGCGAGTCGGAGGCCTGCATACGCGGCGGCGACCTCGTGGCGCACGCTGAGCGTGCGGGATGCCAGCTCCTGGCGCGCCATCTCGACCTGCGCCGTCGCCGCCGTTATTTCGTGTGTCCGGCGGTTGAAGAGGGGCAGCGGAATGGTCAGCGCGCCGCCCACCACCTGGTCCTCATTGTCGAGCTTATACATTGGGCCGAGGGCGATATTCGGCAGCCGGTTCGCTCGGGCGAGGCGCAGCTCGGCCTCTCGGGTGTCTACTTTGCGGCGCGCAGCCTGGTAGTCGGGCCGCTGCTCCAGGGCGCAGGCGATGAGTTCCGCTTGGGATGGCAGGGGGTCTGGGAGAGCGTCGAGCCGAGAGGCTGCAAACAGGTCTCCAAGCGCAACGAGCGGTTGCTCTACGCCAAGACCGAGGAGCAGTCCGAGCTGTTTTACCGCGAGCACGACCTCCTGCTGGCTGGCGAGCAGACGCGCGCGCGCCTCGTCGGTATCGAGACGGAGCGCGTTGAGGTCCAGCACCGAGATATCTTCTTGCGCATAACGCTCACGGCCGGCCTGCAAGAGCGCCTTACGGGTCTCCAGACCGTCCCGCCGGGCCTGGATGCTTTCTTGTATCGCCAGCAACTCATAAAACGCGCGCATGACTTCCAGTTGCAGGAGCCGTTCCGCATCGGCAATAACCCATTCCGTATAGCTCAGGTGAGAGGCGGCGGCCTGGCGGCGATGGGCGGCTTGTCCCGCAATTTCGATTTCCTGAAGGACTGAGACGGCTGCATCTGCGGTTGACCTGCCGGTGGGGGTACGAAACCGCCGGTTGCGGTAATCGGCCTCAAGACTGAGCCGAGGATTTTCTTGAAACAGCAACTCGGACTGCTGGACGCGCCCCTCGGCCAGCCCCAGCGCGTGACGTTTTGCCCGCAGGTCGGGATTGTCCCGCAGGGCGAGTACGAGCGCGGTCGGCAAATCCACCCGCACGGCGGCGGGTGTCTCCTGTGCCTCCCCTGGCGCAATCTGGCCGGCCAGCAGGAACGTCCACACAGACGCGAGCAGCACCCAGCGTGTCCGTCTCATCGCTCCTCTCCTTGTGCGGTGAGTGGTCGGCCAAACCTGAGGTATAAGGCCGGCACAACAACGAGGTTGAGCGCGGTCGAGGTCGTGAGACCGCACAAAATGACAATCGCCATGGGCGTGAGTATTTCGCTGCCCGGGTCGCCGGCCCGCACGACCAGCGGCAGGAGAGCCAGCCCGGAGGAGAGGGCGGTCATCAGAATGGGCGAGAGTCTTTCCAGGGCGCCGCGCTCCACCGCCGCCCGGAGCGGCTCGCCTTCCTCTTCCATCAGGTGACGAATATGGGTGACCAGCATGATGCCGTTTCGGGTGGCGATGCCAAAGAGCGTAATCAGCCCCACCAGCGAGGCCACGCTCAGTATCCCGCCAGACACGAACACCCCCATGACGCCACCAATGAACGCCAGGGGCAGATTGACCAGGATAATGAGGGCGTCGCGGACAGACCGCAGCGCCGTGGTGAGCAAGAGCACAATGCCGCCCAACACGAGCAGGCTCAGCAGGCTGATCGTACGCGCTGCGGCCTGGGCACTTTCAAACTGGCCGCCATACACAAGCTCATAGCCCTGGGGCAGCGCCACATCGGCTTCGACCCGACGCTGCATCTCCTGCACGACATCCTGGAGCGCCCGTCCCGCCACATTGCAGCTCACCACGATCCGGCGCCGCACGTTCTCGCGCCCGATCGTGTTTGGCCCGAGCGAGCGGCTGACATCGGCCAACAGCCGAAGCGGGACTTTTCCCCCGGCCGGCGTATCGATCAGCGTGGAGCGAATCGTGTCGAGGTCCTTCCGGGCCGTATCCTCGTAGCGAACGACCAGGTCAAAGCTCCGCCGGCCTTCCAGGATGCGGGAGACGGTCTTGCCTGAGAAAGCCGTTTCCAGGGCCTCGGCCACCTCTCCAACGGTGAGCCCGACCCGAGCAATCTGCTCCCGCTTGAGTTGCACATGAAGAATCGGCAGGTCGGTTTGTTGCTCAATCGCCAAGTCCACCACACCCCGCACCTGGGCCATGCTATCCCGGACCGCCTGGGCCAGGCGGCGCAGGCGGTGCAGATCGTCGCCAAAGACCTTCACCGCGATATTGGCCCGCGTGCCGGACAGCATGTGGTCGATACGGTGAGAGATCGGCTGGCCGATGGTGATGCTCATACCCGGTACAAGCGTGAGATCGCGGCGCAGCGCGTCGAGGAAGTCCGCTTTCGAGCGCGCCTGCATCTGGAGTCCCACATCGATTTCGGAGGCTTCGACCCCTTGGGCATGCTCGTCCAGCTCGGCCCGTCCGGTCCGCCGAGCTGTGGTTTTGACCTCCGGAAACGCCAGGAGCGTGTCCTCGACCAGCTGTCCGAGCCGGTCAGACTCGGCCAGGGAGGTGCCGGGCAGGGTGACCGTGTTCACCGTGAGCGTGCCTTCATTGAACTCCGGCAGAAACGACCGGCCCAGGAGCGGGGCGAGGGCCAGCGTTCCGGCAAACAGCACGGCGGACGCGAGGATAATCAGACCAGGACGCGGCAACACGTGGCCGAGCAGCTTTTGGTAGCCACGCCGGAGGAGGCCCACCAGGAGATTCTCTCTGCGCGTGGTGACGGCCTTTGCCTTGGGCAGCAGCAGCGAGCAGAGCACGGGCGTCAGGGTCATGGCAACCAGGAGCGAGGCAAACAGCGCGACCAGGTAGGCCACCCCCAGCGGGACGAGCAGGCGGCCTTCAACGCCGCTGAGGAAGAAGAGCGGCACAAAGACCAGGGCAATGATGGCGGTGGCAAAAGTGATAGACGGACGAATCTCCAGGGACGCCTTGAGCGTGACGCTGAGCGGGTTGTCACGGGCCGGCTGCGGCAGTGCCGCGTTCTCTCTCAGCCGGCGAAAGACGTTCTCGACATCAATAATGGCGTCATCGACCAGTGCCCCGATGGCAATGGCCATGCCGCCCAGGGTCATCGTGTTCAGCGTGCCACCGAAGAGATGCAGCGCCAGGACGGCGACGAGCAGGGAGAGCGGAATGGCGACCAGGGTGATGAGCGTGGCGCGGATATTCAGGAGGAAGAGGAGGAGAATGCCGACCACCACCAGCACGCCGTCTTGCAGGGCATCGACGACGTTTTCAATCGCCACGGCAATAAAGTCAGCCTGGCGGAAGATATGGGCGTTCAGGCGCATGCCGTCCGGCAGGCTGCGTTGGATGGCGGCCAGGGTGGCGTCCAAGGTCTGGGTCAAGCTCAGGGTATTCGCCCCAGGCTGTTTGTGGAGACTGAGAATCACGGCCGGCTTGCCCTGAACGGCTCCTTCACCGCGTTTCAGCGCCGGCCCGACCCGCACCTCGGCCACCTGATGGAGAAACACGGGCTGCTCGTCGCGCCTGGCAATCACAGTCTGCGCGATGTCTGCCGCCTGGCGGACACGCCCCACGCCATGAATCAGATACTCTTGGCCGCCGTCCACGTAGAAGCCCGCCGAGGTGTTCTGGTTGGTCAGGCGCACGGCCTGCGTCACTTCGGTCAGGCTCAGCCCATACGCCACCAGGCGCTCTGGGGACAGCAGCACCTGATACTGTTTGACCCCGCCGCCGATGGGGATGACTTGCGACACCCCAGGGATGGAAAGCAGCCGCCGGCGTAGCACCCAGTCGGCGGTCGAACGCAGTTCGAGCGGCGAATGCTGCGCGCTGGTGAGGCTGACCAGCATGATTTCGCCCATAATGGAGGAGACCGGGGCGAGAATGGGCGGCTCGACGTGTGGCGGGAGAACGGCACGGGTCAGCTGGAGTTTTTCATTCACCACCTGCCGGGCCTGATACATATCCGTGCCCCAGGCAAATTCGACCCACACCACGGAAATGCCGGTCGCGGACGACGAGCGGACACGCCGCACCCCGGCCGCTCCATTCACCGCCGCCTCAAGGGGGAAGGTGATCAGCGTCTCCACTTCTTGTGTCGCCATCCCGTGCGCCTCGGTCAGGACGGTGACCGTTGGCGCGGTCAGGTCGGGGAAGACATCGACCGGCATACGGACGGCGACCAGCGTGCCGCCGACTACGACCGCCAGGGCGAGCGTCAGGACGATCTGACGGTTGGCTAAGGACCAGCGAATAAGCCGATTCATACCGGTGTCCTGTGGTCAGTGCGCATGGTCATGCTCGGGGAGCGCGCTGGACAGGGACGCCAGATGCACCCGATACGCCCCCTGCGTCACGACGCGCTCACCGGCGCTGAGCCCTGCCCGCACCTGGACAAAGTCGTCCTGCCGGACGCCAAGCTCCAGTTCTCGCCGCGCAAACGTCTCCCCCTCCACCTGGACGAAGGCCAGCGGCACGCCCTTGTCATACACGACGGCGCTGACCGGGACGGCGAGGGCCTGGACGACTT
>WTHE01000321.1 GCA_011523315.1 Candidatus Binatota bacterium | reverse complement strand
AGACGATTTGTCTGCATATGGGCGAAGACAGGGAGGAGACCTCTATGACGCCCCTACCCGCCTCACGCTCTCATGGCCGTACCTTTCCGGCCGCTGGCCGCTATCCGGTTCTGGCCCTGACCTATGCCGTCCTCAAACCGCTGATGTGGCTGGTCGACAAAGCCGGCTACTCGGAGCGGGTGTGGGCGGCTCTGGTGCGCCAGTTCCGCCGGCGCCTGCTGGCCGGGCATGATTTTGGCGACTACCTGCCGACCGGGCACGATGTCGTGGTGTGTACCTATCCCAAAAGCGGCACCAACTGGGTGATGCAGATCGCCTATCAGATCGCCATGCGGGGACGCGGAGAGTTCGCCCATATTCACGATGTCGTGCCCTGGCCGGACTTTGCCAGACAAGACTTGGTCATCCCCCTGTCGGACGACACGGCCCGCAAAGCCGCGCCGACCGGCCTGCGGGTCATCAAGACCCACCTGACGTGGGACCGCATCCCGTATACCGAACAGGCGCGCTACATCTGCGTGATTCGCGATCCCAAAGACGCCTTTGTCTCCTTCTATCACTTCGTCCGCGAGGTGATGTTCGGGCCACTCATGCCCTCCGTCCCAGTCTGGTTGCGGATCTGTTTTTCGGACGCGGCGCTGTTTGTCTGGGAGGCACATTTCCAGAGCTACTGGAAAGCGCGCCAGCTGCCGAATCTGTTGATGTTGCGCTTCGAGGACATGCAGGCCGACCTGCCCCAGGCCGTGCGCACGATTGCGGCTTTTCTGGAGGTCGAGCTGACTGCGGACGAGTTCGAGCTGGTGTGCGAGAAGAGTTCGTTTGCCTATATGAAAGGGCTGGGTGACAAATTCGCCCCGCCGGCGCTCACCCCGTGGTCGTCGCCCAATCGCCAGACGATCCGCCGAGGCGCCAGTGGCGGCTCGGCCGAACTCCTGAGCCCCGAGCAGCAGCGCTTTATCGACGCCCGGTGTAAAGCCGGACTGGCCCGTCTGGGCAGCGACTTTCCGTTTGATGCGGTCTGGGGAGAGGCGTCTATCAGTGCCGAACACGACCGTACCGCTTAACGCGAACCCGGTCCCCTCTTCCGGGGGGCTCACGGCACGACAGTTTGGAGGAAGGCCGGGGGGGGTGATCCGTGTAGGGGCACGGCATGCCGTGCCCCTACGAGCCGGGCCAGGCTGGCCGCCCTCCCAGGCGGGGAGAGGCAGTTCCCGGCCCCCTGATTCCCTGTCTCTGCAAAACTGTCGTGTCCTCAGTCCGGGGGGAGAGGCTAGCCCCGCCCGTCTCCCTCTTCAACCGGCGTGTCGGGCAGACGGCCCCAGAGATTCCACGAGGCGTCAAAGCTGCGGACGTGGGGATAGCCGAGCAGCTGGGTCAGCACGAACCAGGTATGAGCCGAGCGGATGCCGACCGCGCAGTAGGTAATCGTTTCCTTGTCGGCCGTAACGCCCCGGCTCTCGAACAGGGCGGCCAAGTCGTCGGCCGACTTGAAGGTGGTGTCCTCGTTGAGGGCGTCTTCATAGTAGAGGTAGGTAGCCCCAGGAATATGTCCGCCCCGCTCCGTCCCCTGAGGGGGCTCCAGCAGAAACAGTTCCCCCCGGTATTCCTCGGGCGTGCGGACATCAAGCAGGACGGCGTTATCTTTACCCACGGCAGCCCGGACCCTGTCCTGGAGAGCCCGGAGGTCTGGATTCGGGTCGTCGGCGGTATACGTGGCGGCTGAGACGGCCGGCGGCTCGGTCGCCAGCGCATGACCGTCGGCGACCCATTTCTGACGGCCACCGTTCAGGACCCGCACATCGGCATGACCGACGGACCTGAGAAACCAGAACACCCACGCGGCCAGTGCGTTCTGTTCGCTGTAGGCGACAACCGTGGTGTCGTTGGCAATGCCCGAGCGGCCGCACAGGTCTTCGACCGATTGTGTGTCAAAATTGATTTGCCAGTCTTCTCCCAGCAGGGTCCCGATTGCGGGCCAGAAAACGGCACCGGGGATATGGCCCGACTCGTACAGCGTCGGGTCAAGGTGGATGTCAACGATGCGGACCTTCGGGTCATTGAGATGCTCGGCGACCCATTGGGTATCAACCAGGACCTCGGGGTGGGCATAGTCTTTCATAAGCTCCCTCTCTCTCCTTCAAGGTGTAATCCAAATTTCCAGACAGGCGGGGTAGGTTTCAAACCCGTCCCGCCTCTCTATCTGCCAGACTTTGCACGGACGGAAAAGCCCGTCCCGCTCATGGTGCCGACAATGTCGTGTGCGGCTCGTCGCCGGCCCTCTTGTTGCCCGTAGTATTTTGCATTACTTTGCAATTCACTATGAATTCCCAACTCTCTCTTCGCCTACCGACCGCCCTGGCCGAAAAGCTCACCCAGGCTGCGGCCAGGATGCAGCGCAAACGGTCCGAGGTCGTCCGCTTAGCCCTGGAACAATTCCTGGAGACCGACCTGGAGGTTCGCCCAATCGAACGGGTTCGTGACCTCTTGGGGAGTGTTGAAAGCGGGCTACCCGACCTTGGCAGCCAACATCGGGGCTATCTCAAGGCTCGCCTGCGTCATGGCCGCTGAACTGCTTCTCGATACGGGAGCCTTTGTTGCCCTGATTGATCGCAGCGAGCGCCAGCATGCCGCCTGTGTCACGGTACTTGAGGAGTGGACAGGTCCAATTGTAACAACCGAAGCAGTTCTGACCGAGACGCTGTACCTGCTGGGTCCGTCGTGGCGAGCCCAGCAGACGTGTTTGGAATTTTTCTTTCGGGGTGCTTTCGTGCTTGTTCCTACGTCACTGAAAAGCCTGCGGCGAGTGGCGACCCTGATGGAGAAGTACGCGGATCTTCCCATGGACTATGCCGATGCCACTCTCGTCGTCCTCGGCGAAGAGTTGCAAACCACACAGGTATTCACCTTGGATCATCGCGGCTTTGAGACCTACCGCTTACGCGGCCGGAAGCCGTTCTCCATTTTTCCCTGAGCGTCTCTCAACCCGTTCGGAAGTGGGGCATGACCTTGGTCGCAAAGCGCTCCATCGAGCCTCGGAGTTCCTTCTGATCCAGGCCGCCCAGGTCCATATACAGCATCAGGTTGCTCAGCCCCAGCTCCTCTTGCAGCAGCCCGATCCGGTCCACGCACTGAGACGGATCGCCGCACAGCACCAGATTGGG
This sequence comes from Candidatus Binatota bacterium, assembly GCA_011523315.1. Lineage (GTDB taxonomy): Bacteria > Desulfobacterota > Binatia > Bin18 > Bin18 > JAAXHF01. Next base: position 2,605 of record WTHE01000321.1, on the reverse strand, counting down.
GTACATCTGGTCAAAGGTGACGTGACGCATATTTTCGCCCAGCCGCTTCCAGGCGTCGTACTGTTTGCCCGGGATCTTTTCCGGCGGCCCGATCAGCGGCCCGACAAAATGCAGGTAGCGCATATAGTGCCGCTCCCAGGTCTGGCGGGCCTGCTCGGGCGTGTCGGCGACAAAACAGTGATAGGCGCCGGCGACCTCAATATCCTGCGCAGCATGCCCGGCCTGGCTCAGCGTCTCGCGGTACAGCTGGACGTTTTCCTTGAACGCGCTAAGCGGCATGGTGAACAGGGCCAGGAGCAGCGAGTGACCCTTGTGGCCGGCCGCCACAAAAGACTCCCGGCTAGCCGCCGCCGCCATATAGATGGGCGGCATGGGCTTTTGCAGGGGACGCGGCAACAGCTTGACCTCGTTGGCGGTGTAAAACTCTCCCCGATAGGAAAACGTCTCCTCGGTCCAGGCCCGCTCGATTATCTCGAGGGCTTCGCGGAAGCGCCCCCGGCTCTCGTCCATCGACTGATTGAAGCCGTCATAGATCAGCTTGATGAACCCCCGTCCAACGCCAAAATCGAGCCGCCCGCCGCTCAGCAGATCGAGCATGGCGTAGTCTTCGGCTAGACGGATCGGGTCGTGGTGGGGCAACAGGGCGACTGCGGTGCCGATCCGCATCCTGGTCGTCCGCTGGGCGATAGCCATGGCCACGATCTGGGGCGAGGGACACACATAGTTACAGAAGTGGTGCTCGCCGACCCACACCGCGTCAAAACCCAGCTCTTCGGCCAGATCAACCTCGGCAAAAAAATCCTTGTAGTACTGCTCCTCGGATTTATCCTCGGGGTAGTGATCCAGCAGACTCAGCATGCCAAACTTCATGGGCTCCTCCCTTTTGCGCAGGAAACAGGCCGTCAGACTCCCGCAGCCAGCCTGTGTTGTACGCCGCCTCATTTTTTTATGCAAATACTCGCACGCCAGAGCCGCTCGACGTAGCGGATCAGGCTGGATCATCTGCTTGACAGAGAAGAAAAAATAGAGGGATAGTCACCCTGCATCGCACGGGGGGACAGCCGCACGGCGCATGATTGCTTCCTCAGCACCATTCATCCGGTTGTGTGAAGAAGCTGTGGAGAATCGGGAAAGGAGGGGCTCACTGAGAGGTGCACACATCTGAAGCCCGGCTAGAAAGAGAAGAATCGGGATAGGAAGACTCATGCAAAAAGGAGAACACATGAGAAAGATGCTCATGCCATTCATGCTCATCGTAGCGCTGGTCGCGATTCCAGACAGAGCGGAATCACTCAGCATTCTGTTGACCAACGATGACGGGATAACCACCCCTGGTCTCCAAACCGTGAAAGACGCACTCCGGGCTGCCGGTCACGACGTGCTCGTGGTTGCCCCGGCCGGAGCGCAGAGCGGCAGTAGTGCCGCCGTGACACTCGCTCCAATCGTTCTCACCGAAGTCGGCCCGGACGAATACTCCGCCGCCGATACCGAGCTCGCCTGCTGTATCGGCGTGGGCTTAGCGCTTCTGGCTGAGAAAGACATGGTACCCGACTTGGTCGTATCGGGGACTAATGATGGAGCCAACATCGGGTCAGCGACGCCGGTGTCAGGAACTGTGGGGGGGGCCATTGCTGCTATCAGCTCGATTGTGGGAGGCAGCTCGATTCCAGCCATTGCCATCAGTACAGATCCACCGGCTGATGTTGATGAGGACGAGAATCCCATGGAATTTGAGGCACATTTTGCGAATGTTGCCGACTTTCTTGTGGAGCTGGTTACGTTCATCGAGGGGGCACCGCTTGGAGAGGGCGGCGCACTCCTGCCGCTCGGTACAGCGCTCACTGTCAATTATCCGCCATTGGCTCCTGACGAGATTGCGGGCATCTCGTCGAACGTCCAGGGGCGAACGTATCCCGGCCTGACGCTGGACTATGTGAGAAATGCCGATGATCCGAATACCTTCGATCCCGCCTTCCCTGACCCCGGCCCGCAAGAAGATGTTCCTGGCGCAGACGCGACGGCTTTCAGTGCCGGGTACATTACCATTGTTCCGATTGAGGCGGACTACACCGTTGATCGAAAAACCAGGCTCAGTATCGAAGCCGGACTGAGCGGTTTTACCGGAAGAGACGACAGCGGTCCGATGGGAGAGTTCGAGAGTCCGATGCCGAACTCGTTCCAGAGCGGTCTCGGGGTGATCTCGGGCTGGGTATGTGCGGCCGACACGGTGGAGATCGAGATCAACGGCACCACCCACATGGCCGCGTATGGCACGGACCGAGCGGACACCGAGGAGAGGTGTGGCGACCGGGATAACGGCTTCGGGCTGTTGTTCAACTGGAATCTGTTAGGGAACGGAGAGCATACCGTCGTAGCCCGAGCGGATGGCATGGAACTGGGCCGGGCGACGGTGCAGGTCACCACCCTGGGCCAGGAGTTTGTGATGGACGCCGCAGGGATGTGCACGGTAGAGGACTTTCCGACGATGGGCGAGAACGTGATGCTGACCTGGCAGGAGCCGAGCCAGAGCTTTGTCATTACGGGCCGCGAGTAAGAGCCGCGCCGAGGAGGAGCGGCCCCCGCCCCTGGGGGCCGTCCCTCTCAC
>WTHE01000578.1 GCA_011523315.1 Candidatus Binatota bacterium | reverse complement strand
CCAACCGGGAACGATTACCGGCTCGATCGGCGTCTTTGGCGGCAAGATGCTGACCGCTCGGCTGTCAGAAAAAATCGGCCTGTCATCGGATGAGGTCCATACCAGCGAAAACGCGACCATGTGGAGTAGCAACCTGGATTTCAGCCCCGCCCAGTGGGCGAAATTCAACCAGCAGCTCGACTGGATTTATCACGACTTCACGACCAAAGTAGCCCAGGGCAGACAGCTGGACCACGAACACGTCCTGTCGGTCGCCGAGGGCCGCGTCTGGACCGGCCAGGACGCCAAGACGCACGGGCTGGTCGACGAATTGGGCGGCTTTCCGGTCGCCCTGCGTTTGGCCAAACAGGCGGCGGGCATTGCGCCCGAGGCCGCCGTCGAGGTCAGGCTCTTTCCCCGCCAGCGGCCTCTCAGCGCTCATCTCCTGGACCGCATGCTGGGCAGAGACAGCGAAGACGCAGCCTCCGCCTCCGGGCAGGCTGTGCGGTCCAGCCTCCGCGCCCTGCAACCCCTCGTGCGCCTAGCCCACGACCTCGGTCTGGGTCCCGACCCGGGCGTCTTAACCATGCCGGAGTGGGCGACGGGGGTGGAGTGGTAAAAGGTCTTACTCCTGGCCTAAACTCGCCACCAGGCAGCGGGCGGATGCCAGTGCCGCCGCCGTATGCGCTTGCGGCAGCGTCAAGGGCGCCAGTGAGGCATACGTCAGGTAGAGGGACACAATCCCATAGGCAACCGTCCAACACTGCTGCTGCGCGTGGGGGAATACCACCTCCAGCTGATCCGCAACCGTGTCAACAAATTCTTCAATGGGCTCCCGCAGCCGAGCCCGGAGCTGTGGATACCTGCCGGCTGCGGCGATCAAAGTCTCGAAGACGAAGGTCTCCTGTGCATTCTCGTCGGGCTCGGGCTGAAACAGAAGAGACAGCAAGGTTTCAATCCGCCCGTTTCCTGCCTTCGGTAAATACGCCACCATCATCCTCAGCTGTTGGGAATACTTTTTGACGACCCGCTCGACCATGGCGTTCATGAGATCGTCACGGTTCCCTACGTAGTGGCGCAGAATACTCCGCTTGACACCGGCTTCTTCGGCCACCTGTTCAAGTGAGGTTCCGTCCAGGCCATACTTCACCACACAGCGTGCAAACGCATCCAGGATTTGAGCGGTCCGTTCTTCGGTCAAATCTCGTCGTGGCATATTTTTCTCACAAAAATAGATTTTCCATCTTGACAATCTATGCAATAGTTATATTGTCATTCCTGACAATCTATTAAAGAAAGGAGCTGTCACATGCAAGCCCGGCAAGACTCCGCACTGCCCCAGTTCCCGACAAGAGGAAGAACCATGCGTCCCGCAAACACATCTCTCCTCCCAGTTGAGGCCTACACTTCGCCACACTGGTTCGAGCGTGAACAGCAAGAACTCTTCGCCCAGACTTGGCAGTTTGTCGGCATGCGAGAAGAGTGGTCCCAAGCTGGTCATTACGCATGTGTCGATGTCGGCCGTGCTCCGCTTGTCATTGTTGCCGATGCGGACGGGACACTGCGCGCCTTTCATAATATTTGTCGCCATCGCGGCACCCAACTCCTGTCCGGCTCAGGCCAACTCGACTCCGGCATTCGCTGTCCGTATCACAGCTGGCTCTACAGCTTGTCAGGGGTTCTGCAAGGACTCCCGCAACCCGACCTCTTTCCCGACATCCAAAAGACGCAACTCGGCCTTCTTCCCGCTGCGGTTGAGACGTGGAAGGGGATGGTCTTTGTCCATACCGATCCTCAAGCAGTCCCGCTGGCGTCCTGGTTTGCCGGTCTGGAGGAACGGCTGAGCCCTCATAAGCCCCAAGAGCTGCGCGAGGCTGCGGTGCACCGCTATATTATTCGCGCGAACTGGAAAGTCTTTGTTGAAAATTACCTGGACGGCTATCACCTGCGCTATTTGCACCGCCACTCGGCGTCTGAGTACGACCATGGCCGGCAAGATGGACGATTCGTAGGGCTCCACTGGACGTTCTATCAGCCCCTGAGCGCACACGGGCAGCAGAAAGCTCCTGCCTGGAACGCCTATGTTCCACGGATTCCAGACTACCCGGAACACGTGTCCGGCGCATTCGCACCAATGCTCTTCCCGAATATCGGCATTCTCGCCACCGAACACTTCTGGACAACGGTTCATGTCCAACCGGTCGCCCCTGACCACACGCTCATCGAGCTGCGCACCCGTCTTGTTCCCGACGTTGTCGGGGCAAAAGAGGTCAGAACAGTCTACAATGCCTTTGCACAGTCCCAGGACAAGCCGCAGGCTGGCCGCTTCGATGAGGGAGCAGCTGCGCAGCCTGAAAGCCTCCTGCATTCCGAGGACATCATGCTGGAGGACATCCATGTCTGCCAGATGACGCAGCGAGCCATGCGCTCGCCCGCCTTTGGAGTTGGGGCGTATGCAAAATATTATGAAGACGCCCTGCCGCAGTACCAGCGACATATCCTGTCGTATGTTCCTGTGCGGAAAGAGGCACAGGTTGCGGCATGAAAAAGAGCAAGTGGCGGACCGTTCTTGGCCTGGTGCTCCTGTATCTGGCCATCTTGCTGAACTGGCAGTGGATGTGGGGCGTCTTATTGCTCTACTGGGTCATTCCAGACTGCTCCTCTGGAGTGACCTATTTCTTGGAACCCATCTCTCGTCGGGAAAACCCGCTCCTCTACTGGCTCATTGTGGGGACGTGGTTCGTATGCAGTGCGTATCTACTGAGCGCCGATTTTATTTCCTAGGACGGACGCGAAACGCCCTGCCTCAGTCGCTACACACAATCGAGAATGGTACTAGCGGCGATAGTCGAGCGGCGGGGCGCGGTCGCCCAGCAGGGGTTGATACTGAAAATCCGTCCCCCGTCGCTCTTCAAATTCGGTCCAGGCGTGTTGAATCACCTCAGGCTGGGTCAAGAGATCGATGGCGGTCAGGCTGAGCGTCTTGGCTGCCACCAGCATGCCCTTCACGCCAATACTCATGCCTCCGGCCGCAACCGCCTGCCATGAATGCGCCGGCGTCCCGGGCACCCACGTCGCGGTGCTGAACCCCGCCGTCGGGACGACCCAGCTCACATCCCCCACATCGGTCGAACTCCTGCGGGCCTGGAAGGCGAAGGTTTGCACGTCCTGTTGAGAGCCCAGGGGCAGGAATGTTTCTCCCAGGGTCTCTCGGAGGGTCAGCGCAAAGCGCTGTTCTTCCTCGGTATACGTCACCCCGCCGACGCGCCGGAGGTTCGTATCAACCAGCCGGGCCAGCACCTCGTTCGGCAACAAGCTGTGAATCCCGTGAATCACCTCGTATTCCATACGGGTCCCGGTTCCCTGCGCCGCCCCTTCAGCTGCGGCAACGACCCGCTGCCAGGTTTCCTCAACCCGCCGGCCATCCACATGCCGCACGTAATAAAACACCTCGGCAAACTCGGGCACGACATTCGGGGCCAGCCCGCCGTGGGTGATGACATAATGCAGGCGCGCCTTTTCTTCGACATGCTCCCGCAACAAATTGACCATGTAATTCATGGCCTCAACGCCGTCGAGAGCCGAGCGACCGCGGTGGGGCGCGAATGCCGCATGGACGGAATGGCCATGAAAGCGGAACTTGGCCGATTTGTTGGCCAGCGTCGTGGCCGTTCCGGCTTTATTCCGGTCACTGGGGTGCCAATGCAGGACAACGTCAACATCATCAAACAGGCCGGCTCGGGTCATATAGACTTTTCCCGCTCCCCCTTCCTCAGCAGGCGTGCCGTACAGCCGAATCGTTCCAGGCTGTTCGTGCGTGTGGAGCCATTCCCGGACAGCCACGGCAGCGGCGACCGAGGCCGTGCCAAACAAATGGTGTCCACACGCATGCCCAGGTGCTCCTCGGGCAATGGGTTGGCGTTCCGGCACCGCAGCCTGTGAGAGTCCGGGCAAGGCGTCGAACTCGGCCAAGACCCCAATCACGGGTTTGCCCGCGCCAGCCGTGGCAACAAACGCCGTCGGCATACCCGCCACCCCCGCCTCAAGCGTAAAGCCTGCCTCACGCAAGGTCTTTTGCAGTGCCGCCGCACTCTGTTCTTCCTGGTAGCCAACCTCGGCCAACTCCCAGATACGCTGAGCAAGAGCAGCGTATTCAGACTGACGGGCGTCTATTGAGGCAAGGATGCGTTGTCTGTCCTCTTCACCGACAGTCGCCCCAGCGGCACCCGCCAGACACCAGACGACACACACGACGCTCAGCAAGAAGGGCTTGAGAAGCTTCACTCTTGGCCTCCAACGGTCTCATTCTGCGAAGTTCCGACTCGTTCCACCTCGGTCTCCAGGCAACACTGGCCGAGCCAGCGACAGAAGGACCGGACGATATCGTTCGCGCCGGGCGCGGTCAATGTGTCGCCGCACTGCGTTGCCTGCTTCGGCTCCCTGCCCTGAGCCGAACCTGAGACCTCCCCCTACCTGACCAGACTGGGAGCCACGGTCGGATTGGCCAGCGGACCCGTCACCCGAAACGACAGCGTCGTCAGACGGTCCGCCCCGCGGGCCAGGAGTTCTCCGGCCAGCGGCACCTTGGCAACACTGCTGGTAATGCCGTGCAGCGGCACCAGGGCCGTGGTCAGATCCAGGGTCAGCGGAGTGAGGTCGAGGCTGCCGCTGGTGTCGAACCGCACCGCACTGCTGTCGAGCACCAGATTATCGGTCCGCAGCCTGCCCTGGTCAATCGTCAGGTCCCCGCCCAAAGAGGAAAAGGCCAAGCCGGTGCCGAGACTCGGCAGCTCAAAACTGAGCAAGCCCTGGAGGCTCAGGGCCGACCACAGCCGGACCAGAGCGGGCAGCCGCTGGATGACGCCGTCGCGCAGGACCAGCGACAGGCTGGCGTCCCAGTCGGCTAAATGAGCCCAGCGCTGCCAGTCGGCAATGGCAATCCGGCCGTCTCCGCTCAACGCCCCGGTCAGCACGCCGGACGGTCTGCCGATGTCCTGCAACAAACGCGACGCGTCCACCTCAGTCAGCCGTGGGGTCACCAGCATGGCTTGACGGTCGGGCCATAACACCATCTGGCCTTCTACCCGGCCCCCGGCGAGCCGCGCCCCGGCCAGGGTCAGGTCGGCCTGACGGTCGTGCCAGTGACAGTCCAGACGCAGGTTGTGGGCTTGCAGCGACTTGTAGCGCAGACGATCAGCCCGCAGCTCGGTCCGGACCACCGTACCGGGTATGCCAGCCCCCGGCTGTAGCCTATCGAGCGCCAGAGCCATCTCAAGATCGAGGTCGGTCAGCTGCGCCGTCAGCTCAACGTGGGGCGGATTGAGGGAGGCGACGCGGCCCTGTCCGGTCAGAACTCCGCCACCCCACCGCCCCTGACTGATGTCAAAGGTAAGCGCGATGTCCTCAGGTATCGTGTCGGTATCACGCGTACCTGTGTGAAACCTTCCCCGCTGTCCCCGCCAGCGCAGCCATCCCCGGTCCACCTCAAGCGGCCGCAGAAAAGACACCAGATCGAGCATGACCCGTCTGAGCCGCAGCTCGCCCTCGGTATGCAGCTGACCCGCGCTCAGGAACGCCTCGATATGACCGCTCAGCGTACCGCCCGCATCCAGCAGTATGCCGGACGGCAAAAAGGACGCCACGTCACGGTCATGAGCCTTGGGGAGCGTCACGTACAGCTCGGCAGTACGCTGTGCCGACAGATAATCGGCCACCCAGCCACGGGCCCGGAACGACGACCGTCCGATCTGCCAGACCAGCTCATCAGTCGTCAGCCGCGCCGGGTCAACGTACAGC
>WTHE01000167.1:2064-5779 GCA_011523315.1 Candidatus Binatota bacterium | reverse complement strand
GCCGGAATGTCAGCGCATTGCTAAACCTCCTGAACAATCTTTCTGCTGAAGCGCTACGCGATCAACTTCTTTACCTGAACAATTGGGGCTGAGTCAGTAAGAGAATAAAATCGGTCACTGGTGTCGGCGGTTCGCTCCACGACCGGTGTTGCAATGGCGACCCACCTTGCATGCCGGGCCGGTCTCGGCGACAACAGACGCAGCACTTCACGGACATGGCCCGACGCATTGGGGCGATATTAGGAGTAATCGCCATTCCAGCGGTGTCGGATGACGCCTCCGACTAAGCCGATCTGCTGAACGATCCGTCTAGGGTTTAGTCCACAGGCGCGAATTCCCAGACTATAGGATCACCATGCTTCTCATCTCTCACCAAGACAATATACATATTATTGTCCCCGACCAGCCTGAATTCATGATGGACAAGTAGGGAGTGTATTCTCGCCCTCCATTTTTTAGCTTCCTTCAGCAATTGATCATAATTCTTTGTACGCGCCTTTGGGCCAAAAGGAGCTACAGTATGAATTGTTTTGCTGCACACGTTATATAGCGTGGTAAACTTCTCCCGTGTCAGATAATCTCCCTTGAAATCTCTGTGATCGTACTCGACCCCGGGAAGATGAGATTTCTTTGCCCTAACGGGTTTGGGATAAAAGAAGTCTGGATTAACTTCCTCAACAGCGTCCAAAATGTCACCAGCATGCCATTTCCTTCGCCCTGCTTCGTTCAATGCAACTTCGGCGCTCTTGTTTACAATTAGCGATGCCGTCGCGATCAATTCAAGTATATTGCGAAACTGTAGGTAGATTGACTCAACGGTTGTAGGAACGTACAGTGCACTAATCCTTCTGTCCAAAAATGCGTCAATTACGTCTGTTCGCCTTACTATTTCTTTCATCCGCTCAGCGTACAGACTTAATTTGGTTTCACTCATATAGACCTCCGAGAAATTTTACTCGGTTCAATACTCCGCAGCCCGTAGGTCAGATCAGTCCCGTAGGTCAGATCAGTCCCGTAGGTCAGATCAGTCCCGTAGGTCGGATTAGCGAAGCGTAATCCGACACCCCCCTATTCGCGTCCAACCTCTCCGTCCCATCCCGGCTCCGTGGCTCCCCAGTCTTCCGCATACAGTCCTTCCTTCACATGCCGCCGAAAACTGGAATACGGCCACGCTCCCGGCTTGCGGACATAGCCGTGTTTCACCGGATTGTAGTGAATATACTCCACATGCTGGCGGTAGTCCTGGTCATCCCGGATGAGATGTTCCCAATACCGCGCTTGCCAGATTGTTCGCTCTACGGGGCGAGGGGAGCCGGTCCCATAGCGTTGGGTGACCCAGGTTTTAATCAACCGCCACCGCGTCGGATAGTCAGCATCCGCTGGCGGCAGGATCCACAGGCAATGCAGGTGGTCCGGGAGTACGACCATAGCATTGACGGTAAAGGGCCGTTTTTTGGCGACGTGTCGAAACGCTCGGCGCAGGAGATCACGGGCCGCGGCGCTACGGAACACCGGGCGTCGGTGGGCGGTGACGACGGTGAAGAAGTAGGTTGCGCCCGGGACAAAAGCGCGGCGATAGTGCATAGCAGGGATGTCGGATTACGCTTCGCTAATCCGACCTACGGGCTTCCGCCTCCAACTCGTCCACGAGTTGATTGAGCCTGTCGCCATCAACACCGGATTTGAAGTGAAAGGCGTGGGGCTCGACTTTGAACGGTGGCAATCCCCGCTCGTCGTAGAGCAGATCGCCATGCTCCACGGAGGACGGTCCTGGCCTCAGGAGTTTGGCGCAGCGCTGTCCGATGGCGTGTAGCTCCCGCGCCAGAGCATCCGCATCGCGTCGGCGTTTCTCGCGTGCAAGGCGTTCGCGTAACGCGACGGTAATCGCGCCAGTCATGGTCTCACCGGTCAACCGCGCCAACTCACCGGCCAGCCGGCAGGTTTCCTCGTTCTTGATGTTGAGGCTCATGGTCGTCCTCCGGGTAGAATAACGTGTGTGAAGTCTACCCTACGCCGGGGCGCGATCATAGACACCATCACGTCGGATACTGCGTGCCGGCATCTTCGTTCGGGGTAACGTCCCCTGTGGCGATAAGCGAATCTGAAGCTTGGCCGACGAGTCTTCCAGTGAGTGCTTGCTTTTTGTATCTCTCAGGATACAGTCGGGCTGTGATCGAGATTCGCCAGACCGATGTGTATGCTCAATGGTTCAGGAGGCTTCGGGACAGACGGGCAAGGGCGCGCATCAATGCTCGCATCAGGCGGCTGTCCTTGGGCAACGTCGGAGACGTTCGCCCGGTTGGGGAGGGCGTATCGGAGCTTCGCATTGATTACGGGCCCGGCTACCGCGTGTACTTCGTGCGGCAAGGGCAGTCCTTGGTGCTCCTGCTAGCCGGTGGTGATAAAAGTACCCAGGAACGGGACATCACAAGGGCTCGCAATTTGGCGCAAGGGCTGAAGTAAGGAGGCAGCTATGGCAAAGACGCAGACCCGGCCGTGGGACGCCGCAGATTACCTGGAGACCGAGGAGGATGTCGTTGCCTACCTTGAAGCGGCGTTTGACGACGGTGACCCGGGGCTTATCGCGGCGGCGTTGGGCGACATTGCAAGGGCCAAGGGCATGACAAAGATCGCTGCGGAAGCCGGTCTGGGGAGGGAGAGCCTCTACAAGGCGCTGTCGCCCGACGGAAACCCTGGGTTCGCCACCGTACTCAAGGTCATGCGAGTCCTGGGCCTTCGGCTTCATGCGTCCGCTGTGACTGAGCAATCTCGCTGACCCCTTCACGCGGCGCATCCGCCGGAAAACGCGCTATTAGAGAGCGATTCCTGCTTCGGCAACACAGACTTCCAACGCCAGTGCAGAAGCCCAACATTTCACCGGCACCACACGACGGATCAGCGAAACAGGTCGGCTTCGGCCGGCCGGATCAGGATTTGGCCGTTGCCCTCGGCCGGAATGTACTTGTAGCCGCGCACAATCACGGCCGGGACGGCCGCGCTCTTCTCCATCAGCAGGCCGGCCGCACAGGCGAGTTCGTCGGCTACCGAGATGACGGTGTGGCTCAGCTCGCGGCCCTGCAGGTCTTCGCCGCCGCGCAGGTCGAGCAGGCCCTCAAAGCCCGAGACGCCCAGGGCAAACTCGACCAGACCGTCGCGCCACGGCCGACCGAAGGTGTCGGTGATGACGATGCCGATTGAGATATTGCGCCGCTCCTGGATGGCGATGCGCATGTCTTTGGCCGACTTGTCGGGGTCTTCGGGCAGGACGATGACGATATCGTCGGCCAGGGTGTTCGACGCATCGACCCCCGAGTTGGCGCACACCCAGCCCCGCTTGGTCTCGGTGATCACCACCCCGTTTTTCATCATGACGATCCGATTGCTCTCGCGCAGCACGACCTCGACGATGCGGGGATCTTTTTCCCACTGGTCGGCAATCTGGTGGGCAAAATCCGACGGCTCGACGGTCTTGAGATCGACCACTGCGCCCTCGGCTTTGGAGACGATCTTTTGACACATGACCAGGATGTCGCCGTTTTTGAGGCCGACCTTGGACCGATCAATGGCGTCGAGAAGGATCGACACCAGGTCGTCGCCGGGTTGAATCTGGGGAATGTCGGGGATGGGGATGAGTGCAATCGTGCTCATGGAAAATCCTTAAGATCGACCACTGCGCCCTCGGCTTTGGAGACGATCTTTTGACACATGACCAGGA
>WTHE01000167.1:0-1964 GCA_011523315.1 Candidatus Binatota bacterium | reverse complement strand
ATGTCGGGGATGGGGATGAGTGCAATCGTGCTCATGGAAAATCCTTAAGATCGACAGTCTGGCAAGACCTGTTCAACAACCGTCCGGGCCAGGGCGACCGACTTCTCCATATCACTCATGATCGTATCGGTCACCCGAACCCTCAGCCCCTGGGCTTCGAGGGGGGTCCGCAGAGCCGCGTCTTGGCTATCAATGACAAAGGCGTCAAGAAAGTCGGCGTACAGGCCGGCCACCCCGGCCGCCGAGGCTTCGATGCCGAGACCGCTGAGCATGCGGTCGGCCGGGCCTTTGATCGGTTTGCCGGCCACCAGCGGACTGATGCCGACCACCGGCGCGGAGGTCTGACACAGGGCGTCCCGAACGCCCGGCAGGGCCACAATCGGCCCGATGCTGACGAGCGGGTTGCTGGGCGGGACAATCACCATATGTGCAGAGCGGATGGCCTCGCACACGCCCGGCGCCGGGCGGGCGTCGTCCAGCCCGCGCAGCTCGATCCGCCTGACCCGACCCTCGCCCCGACCTTTGACAAAATATTCCTGAAAGGGCAGGCCGCCCGCTTCGGTGTGGACCACCGTCCGAACCGGCTCGTTGCTCATCGGCAGCACCGTGGCTCGTACCCCCCAGGCGTGGGCAATGGCGGCGGTGACTTCGGTCAGGGTTTTGCCCTGTCGCAGCTGCTGGGTGCGGAACAGGTGGGTCGCCAGGTCGGTGTCGCCCAGACCGAACCAGGTCTCGGGATAGTAGCGTTGCAGCGCTTTGAGACTGCGGAAGCTTTCGTCCGGCAGCCCCCAGCCTTTGGCCTGATCGACGGCATCGGCCAGCGTATAGGTGACGGTATCGAGATCCGGAGACACGCACAGGCCGAAAAACTCGTCGTCGTCGCCGGTGTTGACCACCACGCACAGATGGGCCGGATTGATGACGCGCACCAGACCGCGCAAAAAACGGGCCGCTCCCACCCCGCCGGCCAGAGCGGTGATCCTGAGGTCGTCAGCGCGTGGCATGCTGGCCTGAGAAAAGGGCCTGCCGCCCGCTGGTGTCAGTGAGAAGCGGCCCGCTTCTCGCGTTCAAACGGATGCACGTAGCGGAACTGATCCGAGGCGGTCAGCCTGCGGTAGGAACCGAACTGCTCGTCCGGGTTTTCGACCAGATCGAGCGGGCTCAGCTCCTCGTCCTGACCGCTGAAGACCGTCCGCAGCTGGTAGGTCGTCCCGCGTTCGGCCGGGGTGCGGCCCACATCGCGGATCAGGCGCCGGAGTTCTTTGGGTGGGACAAGCTGTCCGTACTGGGCGCCAGCCGAGGTGGAGATGCTCTCGTTGATCAGGGTGCCGCCCAGGTCGTTGGCCCCGACGTTCAGCAGATGCTGGGCCATCTTCGGGCCCTCTTTGACCCAGGAGGACTGAATATTACGGAAGGTCGGGCCGAGCATCAGGCGGGCGACCGCGTGCATCTTGATGACTTCCGTGCCGGTCGCGCCCTGCCGCACGCCTTCGACCAGTTTGCGCTGGTACATCGGCGCTTCCTGGTGAATCAGGGACAGGGGAACGAACTCGGTAAAGCCGCCGGTGTCCTTCTGGATGTCGCGCAGCAGGTTCATATGTTTGACCCAGTGCAGCGGGGTCTCGATATGGCCGTACATGATCGTCGAGGTGGTCGGAATGCCCAGGCCGTGGGCGGAGGTGATGACCTCGATCCACTGGTCGGTGGTGATGCGGCCCGGGGCGATGCGGTCACGAATGTCCTGGTCAAGAATCTCGGCCGAGGTGCCGGGCAGGGTATCGAGGCCGGCGTCCTTGAGGGCGGCCAGATAGTCAGGAATCGAGACCGCCGCCCGGGTTGCGCCGTACAAGACCTCTTCGGGTGAGAAGGCGTGAATGTGCAGGTCGGGCAGCGCCTTTTTGACCGCGCGGGTCAGGTCGATGTAGAGACTGCCGTTCATCTTGGGCGGCAGACCGGCCTGCATG
>WTHE01000269.1 GCA_011523315.1 Candidatus Binatota bacterium | reverse complement strand
TGTCAGTCTGAGCGTGCATACGCAGCCTCCCGAAAGTGGTGCAGCGCCTCGTGTCACAAGCGGGTGGATAAGTAGTAGGTCGGATTAGCGGAGCGTAATCCGACACGTACGGGCTGTCGGGTTACGCCTGCGGCTAACCCGACCTACACGGCTACACATAATGGTGAACTGCTCCAGCGTAGCAAGCGGGTGGATCAGCAAAGCGCAGGCCCGATGTCTTGAAGACTACTCCTGCGTATCCGCTTTGACCGCCACCACAATCAATAATTTTTCTTCGTCGGTATAGTGGCGAACCGTCAGCCCGAACGAGCCCAAAAATGTCCGGGCTTGTGGGTGACTGGGCAGCGGCGTAATCGGATACGGGTCGGTCTTGACCAGACGCTCGACATACGCCCGGCCTTCCGGGTGGCTGATGACGACCCGGCCGCCCGGCCGCAGCATCCGCACGATATTGCCCAGCGCCTTGGATTTATCGGCGATATTGCCGTACATGCCGTTCATGAAGACCACATCGACACACGCCGCCGGCAGCGACAGGTCGGCGATATCGCACTGGTGGCGCTCCACCTCGGGATAGCGCTCGGCCACCTGCTCCAGCATGTTGGCGGACAGGTCGCAGGCGACGATCCGGCCGGGCCGGTAGGTCCGAATCTGGGGAATCAGCGCTCCGGTTCCGGTCCCGACATCCAGGACGGTCTCGCCCGCCCGGAGCGTTGCGGCGGCAATAATGCGTCCCATCCGGTCAATCACGTCCTGGGGCAGGGGCACCAGAAAGTAGGTGTAGGACTTGTCAAAGGCCTGGCGTTGGCGGTCGTTGAAAGCGGCCCGCTGTGTATCGTCCATCTCGGCTTCTCTCCTCATCTCAAACCGCTGCGTCGCATTATCCCATACAACACCGCGCTGCCAAGGGCGCCGCCCAGCGAGCCGCCCAGCGCCACGGCAAAAGCCCCCTGTAAGCTGCCGCTGGCATCGGCCAGGCCGCCGGCAATGCTCGGCGACAGCATCGCGCCCGAGCCGGCCCCGGTAGACATCAGGGCAAAGGCGGTCGAGGACAGGTGCAGCGGCACAAAGTCGCCGGCCGAGGCCGCGCATATGGTGAATGTGGCGCGGTGGGTGAGGCCGATGAGCACTGCGGCAATCACAAAAGCGCCCGGGATGGGATTGAGCCAGACCAGGACCAGGCCGATGCCTTGGACCACGAAAACGCACAGGAAGGCCAGGCTGCGTCCGATCCAGTCCGACACCCGCCCCCAGACAATCCCGCTGCCGATGCTGAGTATGCCGATCAGGATGAGCAGCCGTCCGACGACCGCCAGGTCAATCCCGTTTTCCTCGGACAGGTAGGTGCCCAGAAAGGTATTGAAGACGCCCTGCGACCAGCCCGAGCAGAAGACCATGAAGCTCATCAGCCATACCAGGGGATTGCGGTAGACCTCGACCGGCCAGCTCGGACCCCGCGATGGCTCGGCAGCGGCCGTCCCGGCCGGCCGCTCCCGGACATACACCAGGGCGGCCGCGCCAATCACGACTGTGGCCAGGCCAAACAAGGCCCAGGCGTAGCGCCAGCCCAGCGTCAGGTAGGCCGAGGTCAGAGCCGGTACCGCCAGGCCGGCCACCACAAAGGCGCTGCTGCCGCCGGCCGAGGCCAGTCCGGCGGCCAGCCCGCGGCTGCGGGAGTCAAACCAGGGCCCGAGCAGGCCCATGGTTGGAATAATGGCGATGCCGGTTGCCGCGCCCATCAGGCAGGTCGCCGTCAGCGCTATCCAGAAATGGTTCGCCCCGCCCAGCAGCAGCATGGACGCCCCGGCGGCCAGCGTGCTGAGACCGATCAGCCGTCGGCTGCCGTAGCGCGTGCTGAGCAGGCCGGCCAGAAATGAGCATAGGACGCGCAGCATCCAGGCCCCGG
This sequence comes from Candidatus Binatota bacterium, assembly GCA_011523315.1. GTDB lineage: Bacteria > Desulfobacterota > Binatia > Bin18 > Bin18 > JAAXHF01. The sequence goes on along the minus strand of WTHE01000269.1, from coordinate 3,875 downwards.
TGACCAGGATGCCGGCCTGGGTATAAGATAAGGACAGGCTGGCCTGCATGGCTGGCAGGGTCAGGTTGGGCGCGTATTGGAGGAAACTCGTGGTCAGGTTCACCAGCACCCCGATCAGCAGGATGACCCCGGCATAGCTCGTGTACCAGGGGCGTGGCGGTTGGCCGGCTTGGGTCGAGGGTGCTGAATCCATACGTCGGGCCAACCTAACCTATGTCAGGGGCTGCCACCATCCCACACCGGAAAGGACGCATAGTGCCGTGTTGGAAGGCTCTCCTCGGTGGTTTCAGCGTGTGTTGTGCGGCCTGCTGGTGTGGGCTATCGGTCTTGTGGCGGGCTCGTGCGAGCAGCTCGGCCGAGACGGAGCGGGGACGAGCGTCAGGCAGGCCGATGCGCTGCACGGCCCGGTTCGCTCGGTGACGGTCACGCAGGCCGATCTGGTGAAAAAGGACGGCCAGTGGGAAATCCTCCAGCAGCGCACGCTGCACACCGCCAGCTATGACCGGCAGGGCCGCAAAACCGAACAGCTGGTGTACGCCGAGGACGGCGCTCAGCAGCGACGTGTGCGGTTTCGCTACGATGAGCGCGGCCGGCGGACCGAGACCCTGCACTTCGACAGCCACGAGCGGCTTACCGCTCGGCAGGTCTCCAGCTATGACAGCGCCGGGCGGCTCAGCCAGTCGCTGAGCTACGGCCCGGACCAGGAGCTGACGGAGCGGACGGTCTTCAGCTACGACGCCGCAGGCAATCAAGTCGCCTCGCAACAGGTCAGCCCCACCGGGCAGATTCTCACCCGGACCGTCTCCAGCTATGACGAAGGGGGCAATCTGGTCCAACAACAGTGGTACGCCGCCGCGCCGACCCCCGTTCGGACCCGGACCGCCAGCTACGACTATCTTGGCGGGCTGGCTTCGGACAGTGTCTATGACTACGCGGCGGATGGCAGCCTCAGCCAGCGCACCGACGTGCGCTACAACCACCGCGGCCAGCCCCAGGCCGAGATCACCTACCGCCAGAACGGCAGATTCAAGCGCGAGCGCTCCTTCCGCTATCAGTCCGATGCCTTCGGCAACTGGACCCTGCAAACGATTCAGACCCGGATTCTCGTCGGCCAGGCGCCGTCTTTTGAGCCACCCCGGGTCATCTCGCGGACGCTGGACTATTACGGCCGCCAGCCTCCTCCGGCCGCACCGGGGTCGCAGTGAAGGCCGACCTCGCGCCGGTCAAACAGACACCGCAAGTGGAGCTGAGTATGACATCGCCCGCCCGAGACAGTCATGAGCTGGATTTTGCCGCCCGGCTCAGTGCCATTGCCGAAGACCGCAGCCATGGCGCGGCCGAACTGGCCCGTCAGTGCCTGGCTCTCATGGCCGACAGCGCCCGCCTGACGCCCGTCCCCCAGACCGAGGCCGAGTCGGCCATGGCCGCCCTCTACCGTCGGCTGGGCGAGCAGGCCGAACAGCTGGCCGCCAGCCGTCCCAGCATGACCCCTATCCAGACCCTGCTGCTGCGCTGGCAGGAGCGGCTGGCCGGTCTGCCGGCGACAACCCTGGTCGAGGCCCGGCGTCAGGCGGCCGAGGCTGCCCGGGGCTTGGCCGAGGAATCCCGCGCCGCGCTGGGCAAAGTCGCCGCCCAGGCGCGCAGCCTGATTAGGGCTGGCCAGACTCTTTTCACCCACAGCCTGAGTTCGACTGTCCTGGCCGTCTTCCGGTCCTTGCCGGCCGGCCATGTCCGGGCGATTGTCACCGAGTCGCGCCCGCTGTACGAGGGACGCCGGCTGGCGGCGCGTCTGTCCGGCTGGGGCATTCCCACTACTCTGATCACCGATGCCCAGCTTGGCCTGTTCGTGCCCCAGGCAGATATGGTCCTGATCGGGGCGGACAGCATCCTGGCCGACGGCAGCGTCATCAACAAAGCCGGAACCTATGTCCTGGCGCTCGTCGCCCATGACCAGCGGGTGCCAGTCTATGTGTGCGCCGAAAGCTGCAAACGCCGGCCGCCCCGGCTGCCCGAGCCCGCGCTTGAGGAGATGGACCCGGCCGAGCTGAGTCCCGGGCAGCCGCCGCTCGGCCCGCACGTCCGGGTGCGTAATATCTATTTTGACCGCACGCCGGCTCGGCTGATCTCGGGCTGGATCGACGAGCACGGCATCCGGCTCAACGAGTCCCGGGCGTCTTGACCGTCTCTTGACCCTCTAGCACGTTTCCGGGCATGCTTTCGTCGGTAGGGACGGGTTTAAAACCTGCCCCCTGTCTGGAGAACATCCATGCTGCGCCTCATTCTGGGAATCGTGCTCCTCCTCGGCTCCGTGTCCTGCGGTGCATGGGATCGCAGCCAGCGCATCTATATTCGCGGTACGCCGCTGGCCAAGTATAACGCCTGTCGTGAGATCCATCGGGACTCGCCCGAAGATATCGAGAAGCTGTGTAGCCCCTATCTGGATGAAGGCTAGGGCGGACCCGAGGGGCAAGTCATGGTCTGGAAGCGGTCTGGTGTGTTTCGGCGGACTTTTGGGCTGGGGCTCGTGCTGAGCGCCGCCGTGCTGGCCGCATGCAGCACGACCGCGCCGCTCGCGCCGCTCGCGCCCAGCTTCACTCCTCACGTGCCCAAGGTCATGGTCAGCTGTAAGCAGGCCAACCGCATTGCCTACAATATCATCAAGGAGGTCGGCTATACGCCGACCCAACTCGTCATAGCCACGCCGGAGCGCCCCGGGCTGCTGGAGGGGACGCGCCCACGCCAGGACGGCCAGGACATTGCCCGGGTCAGGCTGACCTGCACCGACGACGGCGTCGATGTCGAGAGCGAGTATGGTGGCCTGGCCGGCTTTGGGGCCATGAATCAGCGCTTTCCCGAGTATTTTTACGAACGTTTCATTGCCACCACGGAGATCCTGTACCGCTACAAGCCGTATGTTCCGCCCGGCTCCTTACAGGTGAGGGTCACCCCGCTCGAAGGCTTCGACTCCCAGCTGGAGTTTGGCCGCAGCGTGACCGACGTGCTGCCCGTCCGGGTTGAGATCGCCAATACCACCGATCAGCCCTACCACCTGGAGTCCGAGCAGTTCATGCTGCTGACCGCCGTTGGCGAGCCGGTCAAGGCGCTCCAAGCCGGCCCGACGCCGTTCCCGGTCTCGCCCCTCAGCAGCCGGACGCTGGCTCCGGGCGAGCGCCTGACCGGCTACCTGTACTACCCGCTCGGCAGCTATACCAGCGCCCAGGGCGTGCTGGTTGAAGAGAGCACCCAGGAGCGGTCCGGGTTCACGGTCTATTTTTCGCGCTTATAGCCTGAGGCAACTCACTGGGCGAGATAGCCGCCGTCCACCGGCATGGGATGGCCGGTCACAAACGAGGCCGCGTCGGAACACAGCCAGACCGCAGCCTCGGCAATCTCGCGCGGCTGACCCAGCCGGCCGTTGGGCTGAGCCGTGGCCATGGCGTCGATCACCCGCTCGCTCGCCTCGCGCAGCATGGGCGTATCAATCGGTCCCGGACACACGGCGTTGACCCGGATATTGGCTTTGGCGTACTCCAGGGCGGCGGTCCTGGTCAGACCGACCACGCCGTGTTTGCTGGCCACATACGCGCCGGCGCGCCTGAGGCCGATCAGTCCGGCGTCAGACGCGGTGTTGACGATGGCGCCGCCGCCCTGGGTCAGCATGTGGGCAATCTCGTATTTGAGACACAGCCACACCCCCTTGAGGTTGATCGCCAGGATGCGCTCCCAGTTCTGTTCGCTGTCGTCGGCGACCCGTGCCGTGCGGCCGGCAATGCCGGCGTTGTTATACGCGCAGTCGAGGCGACCGTAGGTCTCAACCGTCTTGGCCACCAGAGCCTCGACCTCGGCGGCCTGGGCAACATCAGCTCTGATGAACG
>WTHE01000412.1 GCA_011523315.1 Candidatus Binatota bacterium | reverse complement strand
CAACTTCGCCTTGCGTTGACAATGCCCGCCCGCCTGCGCTATACGCCGCAGCCATGTCAGACCCCACGCTTCTCATTGACACACACGACGCCGTCGCCATCCTGACCCTCAACCGTCCTCGGGCCATGAACGCCCTGTCGCGCGAGCTGCGGCTGCGGCTGGTCGAGGCGCTGGAACAGCTGCGCGGCGACCCCCAGATTCGGGTGGTCATTCTGACCGGTGCGGGTCAGCGCGCCTTCTGCGCCGGGCTGGACCTGAAGGAGCTGGGCCAGGCCGACTCCAGCCTCACCCGAGACGTGGCTCCCGGCAACGAACTCGATGTGGTCGAAGCCCTCAACCGCTTCGAGCGGCCGATTATCGGGGCCATCAACGGGGTGGCGATTACCGGCGGTTTCGAGCTGGCGCTGGCCTGCGATGTCCTCATCGCCTCAAGCGCGGCCCGTTTTGCCGATACCCACGCCCGAGTCGGGGTCATGCCGGGCTGGGGGCTGAGCCAGAAACTGTCCCGGCTGATCGGCATCTACCGGGCCAAGGAGTTGTCGCTGACCGGCAACTTCCTGTCCGCCGAACAGGCTGCCGCCTGGGGTGTGGTGAATCGGGTGGTGGCGCCTCGGGATTTGCTGCCGACCTGCCGGGCGCTGGCTGCGGACATGCTGTCATGCGAGCCCGACATGCTGGTGAAGATGAAACGCACCATCAACACGGGCTTTGCCCAGACCCTGGCGGACGGGCTTACGACCGAGGCCAGGGAGTGGCGCGACCACCTGCGCTCCGTCACCCCGGCCGCCATTGCCGACAGACGCCGCGGCATCCAGCAACGGGGCCGGGACCAGACCTGAAGGAACGCCTGCGAGACGATAACGTCATAACCCAAAAGGAAATGGTGGGCACGCTGGAGCGCCTGCTCACCGGGCTGTGGCCCGAGTCGTAAGCTCGGTGGCGGGCGCGCCGACCCGCCTTTACTCTTCCAATAGTTGCACAGCTTCCTGACTGCTCAGTACGGTAAAGGGCAAGTCCGATAGCTCTTTGAGGAAGTCGCGGTTCTCCGATATCAAGTAGCGAATGGCGGCTCTCTCAAGGTGGGCCGCAATCACAGCATCGCCTTTCTTTGCCCCACGCTGCTCCCATTGCCTGATGAGATCCAGCCGGGCGGGAGCATAGTCCCAAGTCACAGTTTGGGCGTGTGTAAGGGCAAAGACGATCTGTCTCATTTCGCTCTCTGTAAGGTTGCGCTGCAATTCAAGGAAAATTTGGAGCGGCAAATAGACCTGGAGAGCTGGGAGCTTGTCAAAAAGCAGGGTTTCGCAAGCGGGATAGGCGGGCTCTTTGCGCAGGGCAAAAATCCACACGTTGGTATCCACAGCCACGGCCTCAGCCCGGATAGAGGTCACGAGCGATCTGCTCCCGAAGGGTATGGAGTTCTTGCCTCACCGTCTCAGCCGACTGAGACAGTTTCCCCTCCCGGTCTAAGCGGGCGCGGTAGTTCTGAGAGACGTGGTCCAAGATGTCCCGTAGGGTCATGTGGGCTTCCAGCCCTTGAGCAATCAAGCGTCCTAACAGGTCCTCAACTGGACATTTTTCCGCGTGCGCGGCTTGTTTGACCTGTTCATAGCTGTCTTTTGATAGCCGCACGGTCACTTGTACTGTCTGGTCACTCCCGCTCATTAGATACTCCTTCGTTCTGGCCTTCTCTCAAGAGAGTAGGCGGAAGCCTACCGTGCTACGGTCGGATGGTATACGCCCGGGGCCCGAGCTGGGCCTGCAACTGGGGCTGGACCATCTCAACCCAGTCACACAGGGCCGGACGCGTGTGGCGGGGATCAATGAGATCGTGGACGCTGAAATTCTCGGCTCGGGAGTAGGGGTTGCGCTGGGCGGCGATGCGCTCTTCGATCTCGCGGCGTTTGGCATCCGGGTCGGGCGCGGCGGCAATCTCACGCCGAAACGCCACCGCCACGCCACCCTCAATCGGCAGGGCGCCGGACTCGGCCGACGGCCAGGCCAGGACCGTGCTGCCCGAGGCAAAGTGAGCGGCACCGGCCACGCCGTACATCTTGCGCACGATGACCGAAATCCAGGGCACGCTCGACTGCATGATGGCAAACAGGGTGGCCGTGCCGTGGCGAATCGTGGCCGCCTGTTCGGCCTCGGGACCGATCATGAACCCCGGCTCATCAACCAGACTCACCACCGGCAGATGAAAGGTGTCGCACAGGTCGACAAAACGGCGCACTTTCTGGGCGCCGTCCGCAGTCATGGCTCCGGCAAACCACATCGGATCGTTGGCCATGATTCCGACCGGATGGCCATTGAGCCGGGCCAGTCCGGTGACCTGTGACTGCCCGTACAGCGGCGCCAACTCAAAAAAAGAGCCGCGGTCAACAACCGCCTCGATAATCCGGCGGATGGCATACGCCCGACGCCGGTTGTGGGGAATGATCGATAGCAGCGCTTCGTCCTGCCGCTTGGGGTCGTCATCACACGCCGTCAGCGGCGGGGTCTCCCAGATGTTGCTCGGCAGATAGCTGAGAAAGCGCCGGATCAGGTCCAACACCCCGTGTTCGTCATCGGCCACATTATCGACCACCCCGCTGCTGAGGTGGACCTGGGGTCCGCCCAGTTCTTCTTTGGTGTACAGACGGCCAAACGCCCGTTCGACAATCGCCGGACCGGCAATCATGACCTGAGCGGTCGCTTTGGTCATGACCGAAAAGTGCGAGGCCACGAGTCTGGCTGCGGGTAAGCCGGCCACCGCCCCGACCGCAGCCGACACGACCGGGACCATGCTCATGACCTGCATGACCGACATGAAACGGTGCGGCGCATTGGCCGCGCTGCCACCATCACCACCGCCCTGGCCTTTGCCGCGCGGCACACTGCCCCCGCCACCCTCCAGAAAACGGATCAGCGGGAGGCGGTACTGGACGGCCAATTCTTCAATAAAGACGCTCTTGCGCAGGCCGGCCGGCGTGGGTGAGCCGCCCCGCAGGGTAAAGTCTTCGCCGCCGACCACGCACGGCCGACCGTCAATCTTGCCGAAGCCCAACACATAGTTGGCCGGCGAGAAGGTCCGCAGCTCGCCGTTCTCATCCGTTTCGGAATAGCCCGCAATGCGGCCCTGCTCACGAAACGAGCCCTCGTCGAGCAGCCCGGTGCAGCGCTCGCGGATGGTCAGCCGTCCCTTGGCGTGCTGCTGCTTGACCGCTTCCGGGCCGCCGTGTTCGAGGGCCAGTCGGCGGCGGAGTTCGATGCCATCGACTTCTTTTTGCCAGCTCATGACGCGCGTTCTCTCTATCGGCAGGAGGGGTAAGGCGTGGAGAGGAACCTAGCTCCGCTCTACGCCCGAGAACTCGCGCTGCAAGCTTTCCTCTGCGGGATCGACGGCCAGGCTGGTCTTTTCGCCAAAGGGCAGCCCTTCAACCTCAACACAGCCAAACAGGCTGCCCTGGCTGACGCTCTTGGCGTAGACTTCGGAGACGTGGCCGTGGTTCGAGAAGATGACCCTGTAGATCCGTTTGGTCTTGGCCGTGGCTGTCGGCATAGGCTAGAAATCAATCAGCTCAAGGATGGTGCCGTCCGGGTCGGTGAAACACACAAAACTGGCCCGGCCCTGATTCGGAAAGCTGAGTTCCTGGGGCTCTGAGAAAAACTCGACGCCTCTGGCCTTGAGGTCCTCGTAGACCTGGGGCAGGTTTTTGGTCTTCAGCGCCAGGCGGGCCATGCCCACGTGGTAGAGGTGCGGATAGGCCTGGCCCGCAGTCTTGGGGTTCTTCCACTCGATCAGGTCGATGCGCGTGGCGTGCGGGTCCTCGCCCAGCATCAGCAGGGCCGCCCTGCCCCGTCCGTCCGGAATCCGCAGCCCCGCGTTCAGGGCCTGGCTCCCGCCCTCGCCCAGGTCGGCCACGACCCTGAACCCCAGCATCTGGTAAAATTCGAGCGAGCGCTCAAAGTCGGTCACGTTGATATTGATGTGAAAAATCCCCTGGATCATGGCTCTTCCCCCACTCTATCTAGGGTTGACGGGCAATACGCTGGGATGGTCGGACCGGCAGCATGTTTTTCAGTTCGGCTTCGAGGACCTCTTCGGCGATAAAGCCGGTGAACGCCCGCTTGATCGTGCCGTCGGGCGCGAACAAAAAGCTGGTGGGCAGGGCAAAGACCTGGTAGCGCATACCGATGGCCTGCTCGGTATCCCGCCCGACGGCGTACGGGATACGGTATCTGTCGGCAAACTCCCGCACCCCGTCCTCTTCGCTCTGGAGGGCCACGCCAATGACCGCAAAGCCCTGGTTCTTGTACTTGTTGTACATGCGCACCAGAGCCGGCGTCTCGACCACACACGGACCGCACCAGGTCGCCCAGAAGTTGACCAGGACGACCTTGCCGTGGTAGTCGGCCAGGCTGACCTGCTCACGATCAATGGTGGTCAGGGTGAAATTGTAGCTGCCGTAGTGCTCATCCGCCGGCGTCAGCGCCGCCGAGGCGGCCGGCTCAGCCGGCTCGGCAACCAGCAGTTCTTCAGGGTTAAGGAAGGTCAGCCGGGAGGAAATCCACGCCATCCTGTCGCTGAAGACCAGGATACCGACCACCATCAGCAACACGCCGCTGGTAACCTCAAGCCGCCGCAGATGGCCTTTCAGCCCGCCGAAGACGGTCAAAAAGCCGTTCAGAAAAACGGCCGACAGGACAAACGGGATACCCAGACCGAGCGAATAGACGGCCAACAGCAACACCCCTTGACTCAGGGTATCGGCCGTTGCCGCCAGGGCCAGAATCGCGGCCAGGATCGGCCCCACACACGGCGTCCAGCCAAAGGCAAACAGCACCCCGGCAACAAACGCCCGGACCATGCCGGGCGGCGTGTCCTGGCCGGAAAAACGGCGCTCGCGCAACAGGCTGGGGATGGGCAGCAGCCCGGTCAGGTGGAGTCCGAGCAGCATGATGCCGATGCCGGCCACGCCCTTGAGCAGACCGAGGTGGGCGCGCAGCAGAGCGCTCAGGGCTGACGCGCCCGCGCCCAGGGCGATAAACACCAGCGAGAATCCCAGCACAAACGGCAGGCTTTTGAGCATTGCGCTCAGCATGACCCGCGACCGTCCCTCACTCAGCTCCTCAAAGCTCAGGCCGGTAATAAAGGTCAGATAACCGGGAACAATGGGCAGGACACACGGCGAGGCGAATGACAGAAAGCCGGCCAGCAGAGCAATACCGAGTCCAATATCCATGAAACGAGTGCCTTTGTACGCCGCAGCTTACAGGTTCACAGCGTCAGATGAAGGTTTAGTCCCCTCTACTCCAAAATCTCAGCACAATCAATCACATGCCCGTTCATTGACGCGCAGGCAGGCCGTGACGCAGCGGCCCACGGCTTGAGATATCGAGGTGACTAATCCCGAGCCGTCCGCTCTATCAGGATTTCCAGCGCACGCATGGTTTCCGTGTGGTGCTGGTTCGCCTCTTCCCGGCGTTGTTCCGTTCCGAGGCGCATGAGGCGAAAACCGTACAAGATCAAGCCAGAAGAGATCGCGAGCGTGAGAGCACTGAGGCTGGTCTGCCAATAGGAGACGGTCAAGGCGGCCTGTTGTATGGCTAGGCTTGCGGCTTCAAACTCCGTCATGATGCGCTCCTCTATGGACCGCCCCCGGCAGGGACAGCTCCGTCACGGCTCATTCCTAGCGCGCACAGCCTCGTGGCGTCAACGGGCACAGCGCTCCAGAAAGTCCGTGGTTTTCTCCCCTATGACAAACAGCAATGGGTGAGAAGATGGGGGAAGAAGAGACGATCTCTCTCAAAACTACAGC
>WTHE01000748.1 GCA_011523315.1 Candidatus Binatota bacterium | reverse complement strand
ATCATGGGCTCTCCCTCCTAGCATACCCACAGGAACACGACAAGCGCCGAGCGTAGCGGTCGGTCCTCGTGCGACTCGATCAGGGCGTGTCAACGGAAGCAAGGCGGTGCCGAGAAACGGGAACGGAGAGGGCGGGATTCGAACCCGCGGTACGCGCTAACGTACACTCGCTTAGCAGGCGAGCGCCATAGACCACTCGGCCACCTCTCCACGCTGTGTGGGCTCGGATTCGGCTCTCGAAATACTAGCCTGTCTGCCACAGCGGCGCAACGACTTTTTCTTCTCTACACCCTTGACAAATGAAATTGAGAATGATTCTCAATTTCACTCATGGAAGTTCAATATCCATCTTCCTCATCGACTCATGCGCAAGAGTGCCGCTGCTGCTGCGGGAATCTCTTAGCCCTGCTCCGTCCAAACGGCGTCGAACTCAAATGTCGGCGCTGTAAACGGATCGTTCTCATTCCGTGGGGTGCGGCGTCGATGCAGCATGATGTGACAGCTGAGTGGCGGAAAGCCGAACAGGAGGGAGGCAACTGAGCCCACATGTGATCGAATCGGTGCGGCAGAGGCCAGCGGTACCAAGCCCAGAGCCCTTTTGTGATTGACCTCGAACAGGGAGGAGGGTTGAGCATGGTACGAACGTTGGCAGTCGCCCTGGCGACGCTCATTGGCATGGGCGGGACTACTCAGTTGGCCCGGGCAGCTGATGATGACCGAATTCAGCAGTTGGAACAGCAAATGCTACAGATGCAACAAGAACTGACTGCGCTCAAAGAAGAACGGCAAAAGGAGCAGGAAGAAGCCGCCCGGCGCACCAACCTGCTGGCCGAGGAAGTGGACAACCTGCGCACCAGCCTGACCGTGCCCGACTTCGAGCCGCTGACCCTGGAAGACAGCATCTACGGCCTGGGACCGGCGGCCTCCAAGATTTACGGCGTCGAGCAGGGCTTGTCGATCGGCGGCTATGGTGAGGCCTATTACCGCAAGGATGTGAGCGATAAGTCGCGCAGCGACCGCGACTTCGCGGACAACCTGCGTTTCGTGCTGTACACCGGCTATAAGTTCACCGACCGCATCATCATGAACACCGAGTTGGAGTTCGAGCACGCCGGGACGGGCGCCGGCGGCTCGGTGTCGGTCGAGTTCGCCTACATCGATTTCCTGCTGTGGGAGTGGGCCAACTTCCGCGCCGGCATGTTGCTCGCCCCGCTGGGTATCGTCAACGAGTTGCACGAGCCCGTGTTCTTCCACGGCGTGGAGCGGCCCGAGGTCGAGCGGCGCATCATCCCCTCAACCTGGCGCGAGAACGGGATCGGCATATTCGGCCAACTGCTGCCCGGTCTCGAATACCGCATCTACGGCATGAACGCGCTTGAAGGCGCGTCGAGCAACACGGCAGCGTGTACGCCTGACGAGAACGGCAACTGTTTGACCAAGCCTTCGCTCAAAATAAGCGAGCACTTCCGCAGCACGCGCCAGAAGGGCGGCAATGCCCTGGCCGAGGATATCGCCCTGGCCGCGCGGCTGGACTACACGCCGATGCTGAACCTCACGTTCGGCGGCTCGGTGTACACCGGCAAGACCTCCCACGACAGTCAGTACTACGAGTGTGTGGACGGGGAATGTGGCCCGGTCAATGTGCCCGGCGCGCGGCTGACCATCTGGGAACTGCACGGCATGTACAGCTGGCAAGGGCTGGACCTGCGGGCGCTGTTCGCCATGTCCCATCTGGAAGACTCGGACGAACTCAACCGGATCGGGGGCGGCGGCAAGATCGCCAAGGAGATGCACGGCTTCTATACCGAAGTGGCCTACGACATCATGCCGTGGCTGCTGGGCGACACCCAACAGCAACTGTCGCCCTTTTTCCGCTTCTCGTTTATCGACCAGCACGCCGATATGGCCGGTGACTGGGAGGAACAGGATCGGTACGAGCACAACATCTGGACCACCGGTATCAGCTATAAGCCCCACCCCAACGTCGTGCTCAAGGTGGATTACCGCAACTTCGATACCGACGATAACGACCACGAGCGCGAAGACGAGGTCAACTTTGGCATTGGCTTTGTTTTCTAGCCCGTACCTGCTGTGCGTGGTGGCACTGCTGCTGGGCAGTGCCACCATTACTCAGGCCGAGGTTTTTTATTCCAAGGCAAAGGCGTTGCAGGTGGCTTTTCCCACGGCAGACCGCGTCGAGACGCAAACCTTCTTCCTCACCCCGCAGCAGATCGAGCGAGTTGAGGCCCTGGCCCAGACCTCGGTCGATTCCAAGCTGGCCACCTTTCACGTCGGCCATGCGGCTGACACCGTGCAGGGTTACGCCTTTATTGAGACCCATATTGTGCGGACCTTTCCCGAAACCTTTCTGATGGTGGTGTCACCCGACGGCAGCCTGCAAAAACTCCTGGTCCTGGCCTTTTACGAGCCGCTCGAATACCTGCCGTCAGAGCTGTGGCTGGAGCAGTTCGATCAGAAACACCTGACGCCTGCGTTACGCCTGCGGCGCGATATCCACGGCATCATGGGCTCCACCCTGACCGCCCAGGCTGCGACCCGAGGCGTGCGCAAAGTCCTGGCCCTTTTTCAGGTCTTGATTCAGGAGAAGACCCCTCACCCTGGCCCTCTCCCCCAAGGGGAGAGGGAATGAGATGAAATGCGCTTTGTGATTACCGGCGAGTGGTCCAGAAACCGGCTGCTCCAACTCATCATCGTCATCTTTGTCATCTATGTGGCCGGCCTGTGGCTGACCAACGCCCTGCTGTATTTCCAGAAAATGAGTCTCAGCTATACCTCGGTCGCCGAGTATTACCTTGGCTCGGAAGAGCGCTTTTTGCAGCCCCGCAGCTATCAAGGCATGCTGGAAGTGGCGCATTTTCATCTCTTTGCCATGGGCCTGCTGCTGCTGACGCTGACCCATCTCATGCTGTTCGTGCCGCTCAGCTCAAATGCCAAAGCCTGGTTCATCATCATTCCGTTTACGTCCGCTCTGGTGAACGAGGCCGGCGGCTGGCTGGTGCGCTTTGTCCACCCGCTGTTCGCCTATCTGAAAATTGCCGGGTTTGTGGCCCTGGAAGTCAGCCTGGCCGTGCTGATCGTTGTCGCCCTGTGGGCGGTCTTTGCCGGCTCTCAGGAGCAGTACCGCACGGATCGTCAGCAGGCGGTGGGGCACCGACCGACCGCCGACCGCCCCGAGCAGTCGCCCATCGCAGAAGCCGGCCTGGAAGGAGCGGAGCGCTGATGAAGCCACGCCTCCACCTCCATATCCTCGGCTGCCTGCTCCTGCTGAGCCTGCCAAGCGTCGGCCTGCCGCTGTCGTGCGTGATTGACGGCCGCTACACCATGGGCACGGTCTTGCAGCTGACGTTGTGCGGAACCGACCCGGACCAGACCCGCCATACCAGCGACAGCCTGTTTCAGACTGCGGCTCGGCTGGACCGGCTGCTGACGACGTACGCGCCCGACAGCCCGGTCAGCCGTCTGAACGCCACGGCCGGCCAAGGCGCCATGCCCGTTCCGGCCGAGGTCATGGACGTGCTGACCCTGTCCGTCCGCTACTGGAAGCTGACCGGCGGCACGTTTGATATCACCGTCGGTCCGCTCATGGCCCTGTGGAAGCGCGCCTCCGGCCTGCCCTCCCCCGACACCGTGCGACACACCCTCAGCCGGGTCGGCAGCCACCAGATCGTCCTCTCCCCGCAGGGGACGGTTGGCCTGGCTCAGAACATGGCCCTCGACCTCGGGGGCATTGGCAAGGGGTTCGCGCTGGACCGCATGGTCGCCCTGCTCAAGGAGCGGCGGGTCAGCCGCGCCCTGCTCAATTTCGGCCACAGCAGCCAGTGGGCTGTGGGCCGGCCGCCCGACGCCCCAGGCTGGCGGCTGCTGGTCCGACTCCCAGACGGCACCCTCACGGGGATCGCCACTTTGCGCGACCAAGCCCTGTCCGTCTCGGGCAGCCTGGGCCAGAGTGTCGCGCTCGGCGACCGGCGCTACGGGCATGTCATCGATCCCCGCACTGGCCAGCCCATTCAACGCGATCTGTTGGCCTGCGTGGTCGCTCCCAGCGCCGCCCAGGCCGAAGCCCTGAGCAAAGCCTTGCTCATCCTCGGTGAATCGGAAGGAACGGCGCTGCTGGAGCGTCTGTCAGGCGTAGAGGGCCTGTTACTCGAAACAAACGGACGGCGGTGGGAAACGAAGGGCTGGCGGCAGACCGTTTCGTTTGTTGACTTGTAAGCGCACCCATCAGGAGAGACGTATGTCACACGAGCAAATCTTGAGCACCATCACGGCCGACAACGAACACAGCCGTCTCCAAGTCGCCCTCAGCTGCGATGCCGCCGGCGAACAGACCCTGGAACTCCGGCGGCAGTCGTGGGGCAAAGGCGTTGGCTGGTACCGCCAACACACCTTGCAGCTCGGCCCGGCAGAAGCGGAAGCCCTGCTACAGACCCTGCGCACGAGCGGCCGCGCCTGGCGGAAGCAGCCAGGACGGTCCGGCGGAAAGGTCATTCCGTTTCCCGGATGCACACCAGGTACGGCTCTCGGTGGCGGGAGGATGGATAGAGACGGCGGGGAGAGGGCCAAGCGGACAAAAAAGCGGGCAGCTCGTTCATGAGCTGCCCGCTTATCGGAAAGAAGGATGAAGAACGTCGCGTTTAGCCGACCCGGCGCAGATTCACCTCGCGCTCAAGCCCACTCGTTTGGACCATGCCGAGATACATCTCAAGCTCTTCAATGTCTTCCTGCTCCGCCTCAATCTGGTTCTCCAGCATGATACGCAGCGGCAGGTTATCGTCGGTCAGGGCGTGGGCGTCCATGTACGCCTGCAGGGCGGCCCGTTCGAGTTCCAGGTCTTGGCTCAGCATCTCTTCGAGGTCGGTCGACTGGCGAATCGGCGCCCCCAACTCGACCGTCGGGATACCGCCCAGGTTGACAACTTTCTGGCCGAACTTGTGGGCGTGGCCGTGGGCACTCTCGCTCTGGTCGGAAAAGAAGCCCTCGTACTCCTTGCGCCACAGGCCGCTGACCAGCAGGGCGTGCTGTTTGTACTGCATGACTGCGGTGTGTTCCAAAGCAACCGCCTTATTGAGCGCATCAATCATCTTTTGGGTATCCATGGTGAACTCCTTTCGGTTACGGTCAGACAGAACTTCGTATGCACATAGAGTAATTCTCTCGATCCTCAATGTCAAGCCCATTTTTGCTCTAAGTTATTGATTTTATTGAAGAAAATGATTCTGAAAATCATTTTCAACTAGAAGCAGAAACGATATTGAAATTCACTTTCAATTAGAAACACTATCCATGAATTGATATTGAAAAGCATTTTCAATTCACCTCGGAGAGGTGTTGCCATCGCTGGCGGATGGGCTGCTGGCGTCAGATGTCCCGCTTTCCCCGTACTGCCCGCCGTGCAAAGATGGTCCGTTATGCCGCATCAATCCTTCTGGTTCACACTCCTGCTTGCCCTGTCTCTGGGATTGGTTGTACGCCCAACCGTGGCCGCCGACTCTCCGGTCTCGGTCCGGGATGGGGCGGGCCGTCAGATCAGCCTGGCTCGACCGGCCGAACGCGTGATCGTGCTGAGTCAGGGCAGCCTGGATATCGTCCGGGCCCTGGGCGGCAGGCTGGTCGGGCGCCCGAGCCTGACCGGCATATCCCTGCCGGCGGAACTCCAGTCGCTGCCGGCGGTGGGCAATGCGGTCGCACCGAATCTTGAGGCCATCCTGGCCGCCCGACCGGATCTGATTATTGGGGGATTATCTACTTGACTAAGTAGGCTGCATCATGTAGGACATCCTACATGAG
>WTHE01000736.1 GCA_011523315.1 Candidatus Binatota bacterium | reverse complement strand
ACTCGACGTTCTGCTCAATACAGCGCGGGATATTGCAGAAGGTGGCGCCGTTGTGGGGACCGACCAGGGTGAACAGGTTGGGGAAGCCTGCGCTCTGTAGGCCCAGATAGGTGCGCGGTCCCTCGGCCCATTTGTCCTTGAGCGTGTGTCCGTTCTGCCCGCGAATGTCGATCCTGTCAAAGGCGCCAGTCACGGCGTCAAAGCCGGTGGCATAAATGATCGTGTCAAAGGCGTACTCGGCAGCGCTGGTCCTGATCCCCTTCGGGGTGATGCGCTCAATCGGCGTCTCGTGCAGATCGACCAGCGAGACGTTGTCCTGGTTGTAGGCCTCGTAGTAGCCGCTCTCCAGGGGCACCCGCTTGGTGCCGAACGGGTGGTCTTTGGGCACCAGCTTTTCCGCCACCGCCGGGTCCTTGACCCGCTCGCGGATCTTGTTGCGGACGAACTCGCTGAACGTGGCGTTGGCCTCAAGATCGGTCATGATATCGCCAAAGTTGCCCAGCCATTTGCCGAAACCGGGCTGTGACCACAGCTCCTCATAGCGTGCCAGCCGTTCTTCTGCCGAGAGTTCAAGCGCAGAGCGCGGGTCAAAGTCGTGGATGAAGCCGCCAAAGGACGCGCGGCATTTCTGGAAGATTTCAGGATAGCTCTTTTTGATCTGCCGCTGGGTGTGCGGGTCTATCGGCCCGTTTCTCAGGGGCGCGCAGTAGTTCGCCGTGCGCTGAAAGACGGTCAGCTGGCCGACCCGCTTGGCGACCTCGGTGATGAGTTGGACTGCGGTCGCCCCGGTGCCGATGACGGCCACCCGCTTGCCGCTGAAATCCCGGCCTTCTTTGGGCCACTGGGCGGTGTGAAAGCTCTCACCCTCGAAGCTGTCGCGTCCGGCAAAATCCGGGATATACGGTGCAGACAAGACCC
Organism: Candidatus Binatota bacterium; assembly: GCA_011523315.1. Lineage (GTDB taxonomy): Bacteria > Desulfobacterota > Binatia > Bin18 > Bin18 > JAAXHF01. The sequence goes on along the minus strand of WTHE01000736.1, from coordinate 4,914 downwards.
CGATGGCGGTGATGAGAAAGCGCGCCCGTGCCTGCTGGCCATCGTCGGTCTGGACCTGCCAGCAGGCGGTGGTCTCATCATACGTGGCGGCGGCGACGCGGGCGCTGAACCGGATGTCGCGGCGCAGGTCGAATTTATCCGCCACATAGTTGAGATAGCGCTCTGTCTCCGGCTGGGAGGCGAAGTGCTCGCTCCAGTCCCACTCTTGCAGGAGTTCTTCGGAGAACGAGTAGCCGTAGCTATAGCTCTCGGAATCGAAACGTGCGCCAGGATAACGGTTCCAGTACCAGGTGCCACCCACCCCAGTGCCACCCTCATATACCCGCACCGACAGCCCCAGCTCTCGCAGCCGGTACAGCTGATACAGCCCGGCAATGCCGGCGCCGATGATGATCGCGTCAAACTGCTCGCCCGGCCGCGTGCCGGCCGCCTGCGTCGTCTGTGAAGAAGTCGCCATAGCCTGCCTCCTCATCACCTCGGCCGTAACGCCTCAGATACTGCGAGGAGCATTGCCTCGGGACGGAACCCTTTGGATAGCCCCTCATCGTGATGTTCTCAGACAATAGACTTGGCGATTGTCTTCGTCAAATCTCGATCGGGGTCAGCGGCCGTCGACTCTCGCGCCGCTTCCATACGCCCCAAACTGGGCAACTCTGACGAATCTGGTAACATCGAGCGACGGTTAGGAAGGGACGGTAGAGACATATCTTCAAGTAAGTATATGGATTAGGAGAACCGAGGAGCGAAAATATGAACAATATGGAATGGGATTCACTGCTCGCTAATTTTCTTACTGGCGTTGGAGTTCAATGATGAAAAATGAATTCGCCGCCATCATCGAGCGGGACGGAGAATGGTATATCGCCTTCTGCCCTGAGATTCCTGAGGCCAACGGTCAGGGGAAAACCAAAGATGAGGCCCGAGAGAGTTTAGCCGAGGCCATCGGACTGATTCTTGAGGATCGGCGGTCTGAACCCTGATGAAGAAACTTGCAGAACTTCTCAAGAGAAATCTGGCAGACTACGCTGTCGAGTACCGCGTACACGCTACGCGGCGAATGCTTCAGAGGCATATTGATGCAGGGGAGGTTGTCTTGATCCTGGAAAATGGTCGAATCATAGAACGTTACGATACGGATTTTCCGTTGCCGAGCGTGTTGCTGAATGGTCGCACCAGGGCTAATCGCCCTTTACACGCTGTTGTCGGCATAAATGAGGATGAGCAGCGCCTAGTGGTCATAACAACCTATGAACCGGACGCTCTTCAGTGGGCAGGTGATTTTTCACGGAGGATTGTATGAAATGCGCTATTTGCCAGCACGGACGGACTACGGATGGCTCCACGACCATCGTCCTGGAACGCGCTCAGACAACCGTAGTCTTTAAGAACGTTCCAGCAAAAATCTGTGGCAATTGCGGGGAAGAATACGTTTCCGCAGAGGTGAATGAAGCCCTTCTTCGCCAAGCTCAAGAGGAAGCGGAGCGCGGCGTCACCCTCGAAATGCTCGACTTTGCCGTATAGAAGACAACGGATCGGCCATTGAGAGAAGAAGACAGCTTATGCCCCGCTCCGCCCTACGAGCCGCGCTCGTGCTGCCAAACATTCGCCGAGACGACGCTTGAGAGCAGCTCACGAAAATCGCTCCCAGGCGGCTTGACGACTCACACCCAGAGCTTTTCCGATTTGCGTCCAGGTGACGCCTCTCTTGCGGAGGATGTGTACATGCTGCTTGAGGGTGTCTGCCACTGAGCGAACGGTGGCAGCCGCCGGGCGTAGAGTACGCAGGAGTTCAGCATCGGTGAGAGAATCCCAGCCCGGAAAGACTGGGCTTGCTCTGCCGTCCAGGATGTCGTTGCACACCGCCACGCAGGCGTCGCAAATGTAGACCCCCGGCCCGCCGATGAGCTTGTCCACCGTCTCTGAATCTTTTCGGCAAAAAGAGCAGAACAGAAGGTCCGTCTCAGTGGTTGCCATGACCGTCGCTCGGCTGGGGTGGTGCTGCCTCGCCGTCCAGGATGTTGTTGCACACCGCCACGCAGGCGTCGCAAATATAGACCCCCGGTCCCCCAATGAGCTTGTCCACGGTCTCTGAATCTTTCTGGCAGAAGGAGCAGAAAAGCAGCGCTTCCTTTTTTGCACTTGCTGGCATAGCGACCTCCTCGCAGTTGGTGTGTCAAGGATATCTTGACGCTTGGATATCGTCAAGGTCGTCTTGACAGGCGCAGATAATAGGGCGAAAGGGGCGTTAGCCGAGGATTGTTAGGCTTTGAAGAAATGCTTGAGGTGTCGCAATTCTTAACCCCGTCCGTGCTGCCACCCGTGCGGTAAAATGCCGCGTATTTGAAGAGAGAAGCCAATCTGGGGCTGCCTTGAGGGCAGAGACAAGCACTGGCACATCAGCCTGATGGCGAATGAGATGACGCTGGCCGTCTACTTCTTGTTTGGTTGGAAGTGGAACGCGCTCTGGTTTCAAGAGCCGTAACAAGGTGCCGTAGGTTTTGACGGCTTCTTGGGCCAACTCCGGCTTGTGGGCCAGCATGTCGAGAAGATTTTTTTCAACTTCCATCCGTACATACTCGGCCAGAATGAGTGTGAACACCTTGCGGCGGGCGTGTATCAAAACCGCACGGGGGACGCTCCAGGGAGCAAGCAGACCCTCAAGCCATACTCCAGAATCCAGGAAGAGTCTGGGGACTGGAGGATCTTTACTCCTTGCCATACAGTTCCTGGAAGTGTCGCTGGCGGACTTTCTCCTGATTTTTCAACGCTCGCTCTGTCGAGATTTCTTCTCCCGTCAGAATGTCCTGAAGCCGTTGACACAAGCGGTCGAAGGTCGGATCAGCCGGGACAAGCATGAGGGCCTCTCCGAGCTGGACAACAAAAATTTCGCTTCCTTTCGAGAGCCTGTGTTTCTTCCGATAGGCAGCAGGAACGGTTATTGCCCCTTTTTCGCCTACGCGGATTGTGCCAATCGGACGGGCTGCTGGCTCAGACATCGGAGATACTCCTCCCTGGCGGTTCGTTCCCAGGGTATCGGGTCTTCAAGATTGGGACAAGCGCAGAGAGAGGAGGCCTGGGGGCTGTGAGACAAATGGTGACGGAGTTCCAAGGCGGCACGGACTCTCAGCGCAGCCGGTCCGTCAGATGATGCCGGTCGTTCAGCGAGGCCAAACGCCACAGCGAAAAGAGGCCGAATTGGCCGAAGACAATGGTGCTGCGTGACGCCAGGTCGATCTTGAGGCGATGGATGTTGCCCAGGTCAAGGCCGAGCGCCGCGCACAGAATCGTGGCAATCGTCATCGTATGACTCACCACCACCACCGAGCCGTCACACGCCTGCTCGCGCAGCCGATCAACGACCGGCCAGGCACGGCTCTGCAAGGTTTCCAGGGTCTCGCCGCCCGGCGGCGGGGTGTGGGCCGGGTCTTGCTGCCAGCGGTGGAAGAATGCGGTGTGCTCGCCCAGCAGCTGCGCGCCGGTCAGGCCCTCAAGCTCGCCCTGATCCCACTCCCGCAGCGCCGCGACGGTTTCACAGCCCAGGCCGTGCGGCTCGGCAATCCGGCGCGCGGTTTCACGGGCGCGTTGCAAGGGGCTCGACAGAATCAGGCCGGGACGCTTGGCGGCAAAAGTGGCGGCGACCGCCTCGGCCTGGCTCAACCCTTTTGGCGTCAGCGGAATATCGGTGACGCCCTGACAGCGTCCGTCACGGTTCCACTCGGTCTCGCCGTGACGGACCAGATGCACGGTCAGCGGAGCCTGGCTCGGCATTCAGTAAATGACCTTTTCCTCGGTCAGTTGGGCGATCTCCGACTCGCTCAGACCCAGGATTTCTCCAAACACATAGGCGTTGTGCTGGCCCATGACCGGGGCTGGCCAGCGCAGCTCACCCGGCGTCTTGGACAGGTGAAACTGATGGCCCTCGTAGGGCGACGGTCCCATCTCCTTGTGGTCGAGATACTGGAACATGTTCCACGCGGCCAGGCGCGGGTCCTGGTGCAAATCCAGGCAGTTCTGGACCACCCCGGCCGGAACGCCGGCCTGCTGCAAGCGCTCCGCCGCCGCCTCGGCTTCCTGCTCGGCCGCCCAGGCGCCGAGCACCGCGTCGAGATCATCGGCGTTTGCGAGACGCTCGGTCTGGGTGGCGAAGCGCGCCTCGTCGCCCCAGCCGGGCTTGCCCAGCACGTCGAGCAGGCCCTGCCACTGGGCGTCGGTGCTGACCGAGACGGCCAGCCAGCGGTCTTCGCCCTGACATTGGTACACCCCGTGCGGGGCGGCACGAACCGAGCGGTTGCCCTCGCGGTTCAGCACCCGGCCGTTGACCCGGTAGTCGAGCAGCGCGGGCGACAAAAAATGGAGGGCGGCCTCGTACTGGGCCATGTCGATGTACTGACCCTTGCCGGTCCGACGCCGGTAGTCGAGCGCCGCCATGAGCGCGGTCGCGCCAAAACGCGGCGCAATGAAGTCGGTGTAGGCGCCGTAGGGTGGAGCCGGGTCACGGTCGGGCCAGCCCGAGATATGGTAGTAGCCGGTCAGCGAGGCCATCAGGTTGCCGAAGCCGGGGTACAGCGCGTGGGGTCCGGTCTGACCCTGCTGGCAGGTGGACAGCATGATCAGCTCGGGATTGATCTTGCGCAGGTTGTCATAATCCAGGCCCCAGTTGCGCATGGCCTTGGGGGTGAAGCTCTCCAGGACGACATCGGCCCAGGCGATCAGCTGCTTGGCCAGTTCCTGCGCCTTGGGTTTGCTGAGGTCGAGGGTGATGCCGTGCTTGCTGGTGTTGAAACTGGCAAAGAACTGGCTGCGGTCGAGGCCGGGCTGGCCGTCCGTCCAGGGCGGTGCCTGGCGCAGAATGTCGGGCCGGGCGTGGGACTCAACCCTGACGACCGTCGCCCCATGGTCGGCCAGGTATTTGGC
>WTHE01000036.1 GCA_011523315.1 Candidatus Binatota bacterium | reverse complement strand
GGGTAGGCGCCGGGGTGCTTGGCCTGATAGTCGTCCAGACGCTTCAGGGTGGCCTTATAGGCGTTGGCGCCGGTGACGTCCTGGGGCAGTGGAAACCGGTAGGTGTCGTGGGCTTCGACGCGTTGAAACTCGGTCGTGATCGTGAGCAGGTCTTCCTCGGTTTCGTACTGCGGGTTGCGGTTCGCGGCGGTGTTTTTCGACAGGCCGGGGATGGCTTCACGAATGGAGGCGGCCGGGCTGGGGGGGACGGACTGCGGGCGAAAAAACGAACAGCTTGAGACCAGCGGTAGGCAGCACATCACAACAAGAGCGGGCAGCAACGGGTATTGCATAGCGCATCGGACTCGGCCTGGCGGCGACACGGTCCAGCTTACTGGCCCGGCCCGGAGGTGTCAAACGCGCGCGGACTTGTCAGCCCGCGACGCTTCCGGCTAAGATTCCGGGCGTGCCGGAGTGGTGGAACTGGCAGACACACAGGACTTAAAATCCTGAGCGGGTCTCCCGCGTGCGGGTTCAAGTCCCGCCTCCGGCATCCCGCCAGTCTGACGTGAGCCTAGTAGCTGTCCCGCTGATAGCCGAGCGCCTCGTCAATCATGTGCGGCGGCATGGGGTCGTAGTGATCGAATTCCATGCTGTGGGCGGCGCGGCCCTGGCTGATCGAGCGTACGTTGGTGGCATAGCCGAACATGGTGGCCAGCGGCACGTGGGCCGTAACCGTGCGCTGGCTGCCGCGCTCGCCGAGTTCGGTGACCTTGCCCCGTCGCGCCTGAAGGTCGCCCATGACCGCTCCCAGGTATTCTTCGGGCATGACCACCTCAACCTTCATGATCGGTTCGAGCAGGACCGGTTTGGCCCGTTTGACCGCCTCTTTCAGCCCCAGTGAGCCGGCCAGGTGAAAGGACATCTCCGAGGAGTCCACCTCGTGATAGCTGCCGTCGTACAGAGTCACCGTGGTATTGAGCAGCTGGCAGCCATAGCTGACCCCATTCTCGGCAGCCTCCCGCACGCCTTTTTCCACCGCTGAAATGTACTCTTTGGGAATGGCGCCGCCCTTGATGGCGTTGACAAAGACGAGCCCCTGGCCGTCGTTCGGCTCAATCTTGAAACACGCATGCCCGAACTGACCCCGGCCGCCCGACTGGCGGATATATTTGCCCTCGGCCTGGGCCGGCCGGGTGATCGTCTCCCGGTAGGCGACCTGGGGCGCGCCGGTGTTGACGGCCACCTGAAACTCGCGGACCAGCCGGTCGAGGATGATTTCGAGGTGCAACTCGCCCATGCCGGACAGCAGGGTTTGGCCGGTTTCGGCGTTGGTCTGGATAACCAGGGTCGGGTCCTCGGACGACAGGCGCTCCAGGGCCAGGCCGAGCTTTTCCGAGTCGGCCCTGGTCTTGGGCTCGACCGCCAGCGAGATGACCGGGTCGTGGAAGGTAATCGACTCCAACAGGACGGGGCGGTTGCGGTCGGCAATCGTATCGCCGGTGGTGAAGTGCTTGAGGCCGACGGCGGCTACAATACTGCCGGCTTCGGCGTGTTCGATATCTTCCTTTTTGTTGGCGTGCATGCGCACCAGACGACCGAGCCGCTCGGTCCGGCCGGTCCGGGGGTTGAAGATCTGGGCGCCGGTTTTCAGCCCGCCGCTGTACAGCCGGATAAACGTCAGCTGACCCGAGTAGGCATCGTGCATGGTCTTAAAGGCCAGGCCGGCCCGGACGGCATCGCCGACCTGCCACTCGCACGGCTCGCCCTTGGGCGTGTGACCCCGGACCGGCTTGGTCGGCGGCGGCAGGTAGGACACGATGGCGTCGAGCAGCGGCTGCACACCCTTGTTGCGCAGGGCCGAGCCGCACAAGACCGGAAAGAGCTGCATGGCCCGGGCTTTGATCGCAATGGCCCGCACCAGCCGCTCCTCGCTCACGGTTTCGCCGGCCAGGTATTGTTCGAGCAGTTCGTCGTCCGCGTCGGCAACCGTCTCGATCAGCTGATCGCGGTAGCGGGCGGCCTCGTCGGCCAGCCCGGCCGGAATGTCTTCCTCGTGAAAACGCGCCCCGAGCGTGTCTTCTTCCCACACAATGGCCTTCTGGCGCACGAGATCGATCACCCCGCGAAACGTGTCCTCGGTGCCGAGCGGCAGCTGCACCACGAGCGGCTTGCCGCCCAGACGGTGGGTGATCTGCTCGAGCACGCCGTGAAAGTCCGCGCCCACGCGGTCGAGCTTATTGATAAAGACGATGCGCGGCACCCCATATTTATCGGCCTGACGCCAGACCGTCTCCGACTGCGGCTCCACCCCGCCGACCGCGCAGAAGACCACCACCGCCCCGTCGAGGACGCGCAGGCTGCGTTCGACCTCGGTGGTAAAGTCAACGTGGCCCGGGGTGTCGATGATGTTGATCTGATGCTGTTGCCACTCGCAGGTGATGGCCGCTGCGGTGATGGTGATGCCGCGCTCGCGTTCCTGGGGCATCCAGTCGGTGACGGCCGTTCCGTCGTGGACCTCGCCGATCTTATGCGACAGGCCGGTGTAGTACAGCACGCGTTCGCTGACCGTGGTTTTGCCACTGTCAACGTGGGCAACAATGCCGATATTCCGAATGTTTTCCAGTGCGGGCGACATATACCTCTCCGTGCCAGGGGTGTGGTACGAGCGTTCAGAAAAGGAAAGATGAGGGGGGAAGCGGGCTAGAGCACGGCTCTAGCCATTTCGATCATTCCCTCCAGTTCTACACAAAAACGGGCGGCTATCCAAGAGGCCGAGCGGCGGAAGATGACACCTGCGTGACACAACAGAACAGTTTTTGTCCTAGGGCTGCGTCCCGACCCGGCCCGGCCCGGCGGGTGAGCGCCTAGATCTGATACTCTTTCAACAGATTGCGGGCGATGACCAGCTTTTGAATCTCACTCGTGCCCTCGCCGATGATCATCAGCGGGGCGTCGCGGTAGAACCGCTCGACCGGAAACTCCTGGGTATAGCCGTAGCCGCCCAGCACCCGCATGGCGTCGAGGGCGACTTCCTCGCACGATTCCGAGGCGAACAGCTTGGCCATGCCGGCCTCCAGATCGCAGCGCTCACCCTGGTCTTTCTTGAGCGCGGCCTGGCGCACCAGCAGGCGGGACGCCTCGATTTTGGTCGCCATGTCGGCCAGCTTGAGCTGGATGGCCTGGTGCTCGCAGATCGGCTTGCCAAAGGTCTCGCGTTGTTGGGCGTAGCGAATCGCCTCCTCGAACGCGGCCTGGGCCACGCCGACGGCGCGGGCCGCGACATTGATACGGCCGACCTCAAGACCGCCCATGACCTGTTTGAAGCCCTGGCCCTCCTGGCCGCCGATCAGGCTTGAGGCCGGGGTCGGGAAATCCTCAAACGCCAACTCACAGGTATCCAGGCCCTTATAGCCGAGCTTCTTGATATCCCGGCTGACCGTGAGGCCCGGCGCGCCTTTTTCGACCGCAAACAGGCTGATGCCGCTATACGCCGGCTGGGCGTCGGGGTCGGTCTTGGCCGCCACGGCCAGGATGTTGCCGTGGCGGCCGTTGGTGATGAACATTTTGCTGCCGTTGATCAGATACTGATCGCCGTGTTTCCTGGCCGTGGATTTGATACGCTGCACGTCGCTGCCGGCGTGGGGCTCGGTCAGAGCCAGGCCGCCGCGTTTTTCTCCGCTGGCCATGGCCGGCAGCAGGGTCCGGCGCTGCTCCTCGGTCCCGAACTGGGCGACGATGTGGGCGAACAGCAGGTGAGAGTTCAGGATGCCGGTCAGGCTCATCCAGCCCCGGCAGATCTCCTCGATAATCATCGCATAGGTCGAAAACGACAGGCCCAGGCCGCCGTACTGGGTCGGGATAATCGCCCCGAACAGACCCAGCTGCTTCATGTGTTCGACCAGGCCGTGGGGGTATTCGTCGCGGTGTTCCAGCTCGCTGGCGACCGGTTTGACCTCGCGCTCAACAAAACGCTGGATGGTGGACAGAATCTGTTGATCTTCTTCGTTCAGCGTTGCCACGCCTGCCATGGGTGCATCCTTTCGTTGTGCGGCCGTCGCCAGCCGCGCCACTTCACCACCTTTGCCGTCCAAGATCAAGCCAAGATCGAGCCAAGCCCGCAATCAAGCCAGGACACCGCCCCTGGCCACAGGTCGGGAAAGCGGATAGAAAACGGGAGCAAGGAGCGAACCATGGCCCTCAGCCCGACCATGCAGTACTACCGCGATACCAAGCAGGCGTATCCCGACGCGATTGTCCTGCTGCGGCTGGGGGATTTCTACGAGATCTTTTTTGAGGACGCCCGGGAAGCCGCCGCCCTGCTCGACCTGACGCTCACCTCGCGCGGCAGCGGGCCGGACCGCATCCCGATGTGCGGCGTCCCCTATCACGCCGTCCAGGGCTATATCGCGCGGCTGATAAAAGCCGGCCGTAAGGTCGCCATCTGTGATCAGCTGGAAGACCCCAAGACGGCCAAGGGACTGGTCAAACGCGGCGTCACCCGAGTCGTGACTCCATCGACCTTTGTCGAGAGCGAGGACGATCCCGGCAGCCCGAGTCTGCTGGGCCTGAGCTGGACGGGGACGGTCTGGGGGCTGGCCTGGCTGGAGCCGGCAACCGGCCTGTTTCAGTTCTGGGAGGCTGGCGCGGATGGGCTGGGTGACGCCCTCGACCGGGTCGGGCCGAGTGAGATGGTGACGACCAAGAGCGTGGCCGCCTCGCCCCTGTTCAGCGCCGGCCCCGGTCAGCGGCCCGGAATAGTGGTGACCCGGCTCGACGACTGGCACGCCTCGGCCGAGGACAGCCGCCGCTGCATCCAGGACTTTTACGGGTTGGACTCGCTGCGGGCCCTGGAGCTGAGCCCGGCCACAACCGCTGCGGTCGGCCTGGTGCTGCGCTTCCTGCACGAGCATATGCAGGGCGGCCTGCCCCACGTCCGGCTGCCCCGGCGGCTCCACCAGGCCGATACCATGCAGCTCGGGGCGGTCGTCGAGCGCAGCCTGGAGCTGTTCCAGCCGGCCAATAGCGACACCCGAGGCACGACCCTGCTCGACATCCTGGACGAGACCCTGACCCCGATGGGCAAACGCCTGCTGCGCCGCTGGATGCGCAGCCCGCTGCTGTCTATCGAGGCGATTCAGACGCGCCACGCGGCCGTTGAGGAGCTGGTCCAGCAACCGGCCGTGCTCGATTCCGTCCGCCGCAGCCTGACCCCGGTCCGCGATCTGGAACGCCTGCTGGCGCGCTTCAGCGCCCGCGTCGCCACGCCCAAGGACGCGGCCGGTCTGCGCGACTCGCTGGCCCAGCTGCCCGAACTGGTACGGGCGCTGGATGCGGCCGCGTCCGAGCTGCTCGGCGCCCAGCGCGCCCATGCCGCAGCCGACCTGAGCCATCTGCGGACCCACCTGGAGCGCGGGCTGGTCGATATCCCGCCGGCGCATACGCGCGGCGGGGGGGTGTTTGCCGAGGGCTATGACGCCGAGTTGGACCGTCTGCGCTCGCTGTCGGCCGATGCCAAGCAGTGGCTGGCCGCCCTGCAGGCGCGTGAGGGACAGCGGACCGGCATTGCCAACCTCAAGATCGGCTATAACCGGGTCTTCGGCTATTTTCTTGAGGTGGCCAAGAGCCAGCTGTCAAAAGTCCCCCCGGACTATACCCGCCGCCAGACCCTGGCCAACGCCGAGCGTTTCGTCACTGCCGAACTCAAGGAGCATGAAGACCAGATTCTGAACGCCGAGGAGCGCGCTACGGCGCTCGAACACGAGCTGGTCGAGCGGCTGTGCGGCCAAGTCCTGGACCAGCTGCGGGAGATGCAGGCCGTGGCTGCGCCCGTGGCTCAGCTCGACGTTCTGGC
>WTHE01000706.1 GCA_011523315.1 Candidatus Binatota bacterium | reverse complement strand
TCCCGCGATAGGTATAGGCGAAGTTGAGGAGGACGTTACCGTGCATGAGTTTGATTTCGCCGCTCCAGACAGCTTGCAACAGGCGGTCGAGCTGCTGGGTCGCACCGACGGCGAGGCGCGCGCCCTGGCCGGCGGGACCGATCTGATTCCCCAAATCAAAGAAAATCGCCGCCACCCGAGTCTGGTGGTGGACATCAAAAAGATTCCAGAACTCAACGTGCTGGCCTACGACGCGGATGGCCTGCGCATTGGCGCTGCGGTGTCGTGTACCCGCATCGCCGAGTTTGACGCGGTCAAGCAACACTATCCGGCGCTGGCCGAGGCCTGCGCCCTGGTCGGCTCGTACCAGATTCAGAACCGGGCAGCCCTGGGCGGCAATATCTGCAACGCCGCGCCCTCGGCCGATGCGGTTCCGCCGGTCCTGTCGTACGCCGGCAGGCTGCTGCTGGCCGGCCCGAACGGACAGCGCGAACTGGCTGCGGAGACATTTTTTACCGGTCCGGGGCAGACCGTCCTGACCCGCGGAGAAGTGCTGGTCGCCATCCAGCTGCCGCCGCCAGCGGCCAACTCGGGCGCGGCCTACCTGCGCTTTATCCCGCGCGAGGAAATGGACATTGCGATAGCCGGAGTTGGCTCCTTCGTGCAGCTCAGCGCCGACGGGCAGCGCTGCCAGCAGGCGCGGATCAGCCTTGCCTCGGTTGCGCCCACCCCGGTCCGGGCCGACGAAGCCGAGGCGTTTGTGGCCGGCAAGCCGCTGGACGCGACGACCATCGCCGAGGCCGGCGAGCTGGCAGCCCGGGCCGCGCGGCCCATCTCGGACGTGCGGGGCTCGGCCGCCTATCGGCGCGAACTGGTCAAGGTGCTGACCCGCCGGACCTTGCAGACGGCACTGGACAGAGCCAGGAGAGATGCATGAAACGGACGATAGAACTCACTGTCAACGGTGATTCCCACACCGCCATTATTGATGCCCGCGAGACCCTGCTCGACAGCCTGCGCTATAAGCTGGGCTTCATGGGTCCCAAGGAGGGCTGCGGAAACGGGAACTGCGGGGCCTGCACCGTCGAGTTGAACGGCCAGCTGGTCAACTCGTGTCTGGTCCTCAGCCCGGAGGCCGAAGGCGCCGAGATCACAACGGTCGAAGGGGTGGCCGCCAGAGACCAGCTGCACCCTGTCCAGCGGGCCTTTATCGACAACGCCGGGCTACAGTGCGGGTTCTGCACGCCGGGTTTCATCATGTCGGCCAAAGCCCTTCTGGAGCGCAATCCGAATCCCAGCGAGGCAGAAATTCGGCTGGCCATTTCGGGCAATCTGTGCCGCTGTACCGGCTATGACAAGATCGTCAAGGCCATTCAGGCCGCATCCCAGGCTCTGTCACGGGCCGCCTGAGACACATGTCCCGCGACCCGGCTGACACGTTTCTTCTATTTCTATGAGGAGAAGGTATATGGCAGAACACACGGTTATTGGCACGCGTTTGGCAAAGGTCGATGGTCCGGAGCGGGTGACCGGCAAGGCCGCCTTTGGCGCCGACCTCAGCCTGCCCAATATGCTGTGGGCCAAGCTGGTCCGCAGCCCCTACAGCCACGCCCGGATCAAAAAGATTGATCCCAGCAAGGCCCTGGCCCTGCCCGGGGTCAAAGCCGTCATCTGCGCCGACGATCTGCCGCCCCTGGCCAAGGGCACGACCGCCCCGCTGGTCGGCGAGGTCAGCATCGACATGAGCGCCATCCGTGAGCTGGTCATGGCCTCGGACAAGGCCCGCTATCACGGCCAGGCCGTGGCGGCAGTGGCCGCCACCGATCCGTTTACGGCCGAGGAGGCGGCCGAGCTGGTCGAGGTCGAGTACGAGGAGCTGCCGGTGGTCGGCGATGTGCTGGAGGCCATGCAGCCCGACGCCCCGCTGGTGCACGAAGACTTGTACACCACCGAGGAGGCGACCCAGGAAAAGTCGGCCCAACCGAGCAATATCGCCACCCACATGGTGTACAGCCACGGCGACCCGGAGGCCGGTTTCAAGGAGGCCGATGTCGTCCTGGAAAAGACCTACACCACCCAGATGGTCCATCAGGGCTATATGGAACCCCAGGCGTGTGCGGCGCGGGTCGAACCGGACGGCAAGCTGACCGTCTGGACCTCGGCCCAGGGGCATTTTACCGTCCGCAACCAGCTCGTCGCCCTGCTGGATCTGCCGGCCAGCCGCCTGAACGTTATTCCGATGGAAATCGGTGGCGGCTTTGGCGGTAAGGCCCTGGCGCTGTTTGAACCCACCGTGGCGACCCTGGCCCAGAAGACCGGCCGGCCGGTCAAGCTCGTCATCTCTCGTGAAGAGGTGCTGCGGGCGACCGGACCGGGTTCACCGGCGGTCATCACGGTCAAGGCCGGGGCCAAAAAGGACGGCCACCTGACGGCCGCCTCGGCCATCATGCGCTACGACGCCGGGGCGTTTCCCGGCTCGCCGGTCTCGCGCGGCCTGCTGGTCGGCCTGGCGCCGTACAAGCTGGCCAATCTGCACGCCGAGGGCTATGACGTGGTCACCAACAAACCTCGGGTGGCCGCCTATCGGGCGCCGGGCGGGACGCCGGCCGGGTTTGCCGTGGATTCCCTGATGGACGAACTGGCCGAAGCCCTCGACATTGATCCGCTGGAGTTCCGCCGTCGCAACGCGGCCGAGGAGGGCGATATCCTGCCGCTCGGCATGCCGCTCAACCGCGTCGGTCTGCGCCAGATGCTCGACCAGATCACGACCCACCCGTGCTGGACCGAGCCGCTGGAAGGTGCCGACTCCAACTCCAACCGGGGCCGGGGGCTGGCCCTGGGCTACTGGATCGGCGGGTCTTTCACCTCCAGTGCCGAAATCAAGATCAACCCCGATGCGACGGTGTCGATCTTTGTCGGGACCGTCGATCTGACCGGAACCCGGACGACGATCAGCCAGATGGTGGCCGACGAACTCGGGCTCGACCCCAGCGAGATCACCATTAAAGTCGGCGATACCGATAGCGCGCCCTACGCCGACCTCAGCGGCGGCAGCCGGATTACGTATACGATGAGTGCGGCCACCCATCAGGCCTGTCAGGATGTCCTGGGCCAGCTCAAGGCTCGGGCTGCCGAAAAACTCAAGGTTTCAGCCGACGAGGTCGAGTACGCCCAGAAAAAGCTGTGGGCCAAAAACAATCCGCAGGTGGTGGTGACGCTGGAAGAGCTGGCCCGCGAAAGTGTGGCCTGGGGCAGCGGGCCGATCATCGGCAAGGGCAGCACGACCCGCATGCAGCCGGCCCACGCCTATGCGGCCCACGTGGCCGACGTGGAAGTCGATCCGGATACGGGCAAGGTCCAGATCCTGCGCTACACCTGTTTCCAGGATGTTGGCAAGGCGATCAATCCGGCCCAGGTCGAGGGCCAGATTCAGGGCGGGGCGGTCCAGGGCATCGGCTGGGCGCTCAACGAGGAGTACGTCTTTGACAACGGGGTACTGACCAACGCCAGCCTGCTCGACTATCGCTGCCCGGTCGCGCTGGATCTGCCGATGATCGAGGTCTCGTTGACCGAGGTTCCGGCCTCGGAAGGCCCATACGGACTACGCGGGGTGGGTGAGGTGCCGATTGTGCCGCCTGCGGCCGCGCTGGCCAACGCCATCTATCGGGCGACCGGCGTGCGCCTCCAGCAGCTGCCGATGAACCCGGAGCGTATATTCTGGGCGCTGCAAAGGGAATCGTGATAACAACATGTCTTCAAAGGACATCACGATTCCCTTTGGCACCAGAAGGCCGACCCGCCGCTGGCTGCGGCAGACTGAAGAGCAATCTGGCCGGTCACAAGGATGAACACATGCCATCAGACACACCGGCGCCGAGCTGGTCGCCGAGCGGACTCGAAAGCCTGGCGCAGAAAGTGGGCACGCCCTTCCTGATGTATCGGGCCGATATCATTCGGGCCAAGATCGCCGCCATCACCGCCATGACCGACAGCCCGGGCTTGCAGGCTCGCTTTGCCATGAAAGCCTGCTCCGGCCACCAGGTCTTGTACGCCATGCGTCAGAACGGGATCTGGATTGACGCGGTCTCGGGCAATGAGGTCTTGCGGGCGCTACGCGCCGGGTTTCCGTCCGGTCAGAATCCGCCGACTATCCTCTACACCTCAGACGTGTTCCGCGACAACGCACTGGAGGTCATCCGGGCCGAGAACATCCTGCCCAACCTCGGCACCCCGTCCATGATCGGAGCCCTGGCCCGGGCCGGCTATCGGGGCGCAGTCGGACTGCGTCTCAACCCCGGTTTCGGCCACGGCCACGTCAAGGAGTGCGACACCGGCGGACCCAGCTCCAAACACGGCCTGTGGTACGAAGATATCGAGGCCATCAAACACGAGCTTGAGACGGCTGGTTTAAAGGTCAGCCTGCTGCACGCCCATATTGGCACCGGGCCTGAGATTGCCGAGTTTCAGACCAATATGCGCCGCCTGGTCGATTTTTTTGTCGAACGCCTGCCACTCTTTCCCCAGGTTGAGGCGATCAACTTCGGGGGCGGCATTCCGCATCCGTATAAGCCCGGAGCGGCCCGCATCGACCTGGACGCCTGCGGAGCGGTGTTCCGTCACGCCCAGCAGGCGTTTCAGGAGGCGGCCGGGCGCGCCATCCGGGTCGAGATTGAGCCGGGCCGTTTTTTTGTCGCCGACGGGGCGTCGCTGATCACCCGCGTCCACGGCCTCAAATCGACCCGGACGAACGAAAAAGGCCCGGGTCAGAAATTCGTCATGGTTGACGCCGGGTTCTGTGACCTGGTCCGGCCGGCCATGTACGGCTCCTACCATCACATCGAGGTCATCGGCAAAACCGGCCAGCCCGAGGAAGACCTGGTCGTCGCCGGCCCGATGTGCGAGTCGGGCGATGTGTTTACCCGCGATGCCGACGAGGTGCTTGACCCCCGCCCTCTGCCAACCCCGGAGGCCGGCGACCTGATCGCCATCCACGACGCTGGCGCTTACGGCGAGACCATGAGTTCCAACTATAATTCACTCGGCCGTGTGCCCCAGGTGTGGTGTGACGATAATGGCGCCTACCTCGTCTCTCGGCGTCAGACGCTGGACGATATCATCCGGACCGAGTGTTTTGAGGAGTTGTAAGCGGGCCACAGACGCGCAGGTGGGCCGTGCGCTACCCCTCAGGTGGCCGGTCAGGATGACCCGCCTTGTCTGCCGCAGCGTGTGGGTCGCGGTCGTCTGCCTGTGCCTGCTGTTCGGCGGCTCGGGCGCGGCGGCCGAGTCTCCCCACACCGCCTTTTTCCAGGCCAACACCTTGTACAGCCAGGGCGACTACGCCCGAGCCATCCACGCCTATGAACAGCTGCTGGCCGCTGGCCAACATAGCGGGCATGTGTATTTCAACCTGGGCAACGCCTATTTCAAGAATGGTCAGATCGGCCGGGCGATCCTGAACTATGAGCGGGCGCGGCGCATCACGCCCGGCGATACCGATATTCAGGCCAACCTGGCCTACGCCCGTTCCGTCGCCGGCACCGATGACTGTCCGTCCAGGCTGTGGCACAGCCTGATCTTTCCCCTGACCCACCGCTTCTCGACCGAGACCCTGGTGTGGATGACGAGCGCGGCCTACAGCCTGGCCCTGCTGAGCTTTGCCGTGTCCCGCGTGTGGTCGCGGCGTGCCCGTTGGCTGGTGTCTGTGGCTCTGGTGTGGGTCGGGCTGTTTGCGCTGGCCGGGGGGTCGCTGGCGCGTCAGGTCTATGTCAACAGCTGGCAGCGGCCAGCCCTGGTCCTGGCCGACGGGCAGACACCGGTCCGCTTTGAACCGGCCGAAACCGGAACCGAGCACTTTGTCCTCACACAGGGCGCGCTGGTCC
>WTHE01000623.1 GCA_011523315.1 Candidatus Binatota bacterium | reverse complement strand
AACTCCGGAGGAGAGCTGAACGATGAAAGCGCGCAAGCCCGTTTTCGGTGCAGCAGGCTTTGCACAAAAAGTCGATCCTGCACAAAAAGTAGGTCTTTGACCGACTTTCGGCAGTGCATCCGGGGTCGCCTCGGATGCTTACACCTTTGTCGGCCTGTTCTTGGCGGGCTTGTCCTGGAATGCGTCGGCCGTGAGCTGATTTTCAGCGGCGGCGCCTGGCCCGCACCCTGAACGATTTCCGGGGGCTGGGCAGCGGCACCTGGGTGGTCTTCAGGGTGTAGTCGGCGGGTACCTGGGACAGGTCCAGGTCGTGGAACGGAGTTGCTATCGTCATGGCTATCTGGATTTCGGCAAAGCCATCGGAAGCCCTGTAAGGAGGACCCATATCTCACCTCCGTTTGACGTGTGTCGTGCTGATGCCTTTATTCGCCATGCCCTTGGAGGTTCATGTCGAAGCGATTGGCGATGGCCGGGACCTTGCTGTCAGGCGAAAGGGGCAGCTGCCGGTGGATTACGTGTCGTGGCATGGGTGTTTCCGGGTGCGACTTTCGGGCGCCGCCGTCTTGAACTGCCGGGACGGTGTCGCTGGAGAGTTGCCGAATTCCCGGACCGTGTCTCCAGGAATGGCAGTAACCGCTGGTGCATGTCTCAGGAATCCGTGTCTGCCGCCCGTGCCTTGAGTCCCTCGAAGGCAGCCTGGGTGAGTCCGGTAGCGGTCTCGATGATGTTCCAGGCGGCACCTGCCTCTATGAGGCCTTGGACGATCTGGATGCGTTCCTCGAGTCGTCCCTCGGCTCGGCCCTTGGCTTCGCCTTCGGCCAGGAGTTGTTCGGCGTAGGTCATGATCTCGTCTCCCTCTGCAAATCCCCGTTGCCGCAGCGTCTCTCGAAGCTTCCGGACGGCGCCGGGGTCCTGTGTGTGCAACAGGTACAAGTAGAACTGCTGGCGTTCGTCGAGTCCGGCGCCGGCTTCTGTCAGCAGCGGCAGGAGTTCCGCGACGAGCTGGAGTGCTGGGCCCAGGTGGTGGTTGAACGCCGCCATGATCAGCAACTGGGCAATGCGGCCCTTGACGCCGCCGCCGATGGCTGTCGGTTCCAGGGCGGTCTGGTCGAACAGTTCGTGACTGAACCGTGGGTTCCAGGGCAGGCCATGCGACTCGCCGACGAACAGGTCGCCGAACTGGGTCGAGTACGTCCAGCGGCGTTCGCCTTGATAGAACACGACGGGCACGATTGACCGCAGTGCGGGTTGTTCCGGGTCGTCTCGCAGGTCGGCCTCCCAGATTCTGCACATGTAGCGCAGCAGCCGCAACGGCATCCAGCGGTCGGGCGATGATTGGTGCTCGAGCAGCACGTAGACGGCGGCGGACGTTTCGCTCCCCGCGAGGTTGACGTGGAACAGCAGGTCGGACTGGCTGTGGCGCAGTTCCTCGTCGATGAAGGTGCCGCTGCGGAGCGCCAGGGTCGTCCAGTCGAAGCGGTCGCGGGCTGCCGGCGGCAGATTCGCCTGGAGCAGGCTGACGGCTTCCCCGGGATCGGAAAATACTGCTCGGAAGAGCCGGTCGTGGGGCTGGTGAAGGTCGGCCATGCGGGTGCCTTTGCGGGTTTGTGCGTGGTGTTGCAGAGCGAGTGTAGTCCTGTCGTGCAGGGATGTCGATGGCGAGTTGGATTGGCCTTGAGCGTTCAGCGCATCAGGCTGTCGAGCAGCTGCCCTGTAGGGCTCCGCCATCAGAAACTCCAACCACAGCCGCAGCCCGGGCGTGGCGATCTGGGAGGCTTCCGATAGGCCGTGAACCTTCATCAGCACGCTGGGAAGGTGCACGTGCCGGGCGCCGCTCCAGCGTTTCGGGTCGCCGTCGGCGGCCGGCAGCGTGCTGATGTCCTTGAGGTTGACCGGCGGCCTGTCGCAAGGAATCTTGTCAAAGGGCAGCAGGTCGTTGTCCCTCAGCCTGCTGGCGCTCCGGCAGGAACGCGGCAGGATGCCGGCAACGTCGAAGGGCACGTCGAACCTGTCGTCTCCACGTTGCCGGCGGCCACTCATTTACAACTCCTCCTTATGCGCATGGTTTTCGCGTGGCGCCTGGCGTCGCGCCGCTGCGCCCTGCGGTTGCCTCCGTGCCGCTTCAGTTCCAAGTGCTTGCGCTTCTTGGTTATGGGCGGTCTCCTGTTTTTTCGGATAACGAACCGTCTAACCATTTGACGGTTGTCTACAAGTTCAAAAAAAATGGCACTTCTCAGCGCCGTCCCACCAAACCGTCAATACTCGTCATCGGGCCGGCCGCGTGGCGGAACTTTGAATCCGTCAACACAACGGTTGCTCTCGATATAATCCGGGTTGAACGTACCCCAGCATATGCAGCGCCTTATCCATTCGCCATGAGGGATGGAGGCCTCATCTGCTGCCTGGCGAGATTGCGCGTACATGGCCTTTGTCATCCTGACCGTTAGCCCTATAGTTTCCACCGTTTGAGCTTATTGGGCCGTGGGTTGCTCATCAGAACCGTCTATCGAAGATCTCTCCTTTTCTCGTTTGACTCCCTCCTCGATGAAAGCCCGGCAAGCGGCAGATAGCGACCGATACCTGCTGCGGGTCAATTTCACTAGTTCGGACCGCAATTCCACCGGCACCGAAACGCCGATCGTCACCTTTATCGTGTCTTCATGCCTCATAGAGAGCTCCTCTCATTAATCGTGGAGGCTGGTAGGCAGAATACCCCACATCTTTGCTTGTTGACAACATAGAAACAAACAAATAAAGATATCAACGCGATAGGCAGTGGGAGAAATGTTTCCCCCGGTCGTCCGGTGGGAGTGTTTGGGCTCCGCTTCCCACCGGACGCCTGGCGGCGTCGGCGGGAAGCGGTGGGGCGTCCGAATCAGGGATGCCGGGTGATGGTGCGGTAAGATCAGGGAGAGGGCAGGGCAGGCGGTTTCCCACCAAACCGGCGGCGAAGTTCACATAATGAATCTTATCGGAAGTTGGGTGCGCGCAAATTTGGGCCTGAGCCGTTTTCCGCCCCCGGGGATGGGACGGCGACTCTACCGCATTGTCCACAACCCGCACGCTGAAGCCAAGCCAATGACCCTTTGAGGGAGATCCGGAGGGCGTATGAGCATGGAATTCTGGGCGATCATCGGCGTGGGCGTGGCATTGGCCGGACTTATCTGGCGACTGGATGCGCGGATCGCGCGGGTGGAAAGCGGACTAAGCGACGTAAGGGAGCGCCTGGCGCGCATCGAGGGGCAGGTGGAGCTGCTGCTGCGCGGCCTGCATATCGAGATCAAGGGGGGTGGCGAGAGCTGACAAAAAGACGCACGCCGGGAGAGCCCGCGAGTTCCACAATCCTCTCGCGTCTGACCGACCCGGCATGCCAGGCGCTTGGCAGGTGGCGTTGCGCAGCCTGTCAAGCGCCGCACTTTTCCGCAACCGACCCCTGTGTCGCCGAATTTGGCGCTGAGAGGCCGCAGGGCGGCCGCAAATGGTGGGCTATGCCCAGACACTCACTGAGCGCCAACGACGCGCTGGGGGCAATCCTGGAGGGAAAAATGGGGATGTGTCTTGCTTTGCTGATCTTGATGCTCTGCCTCGGCAGCGGGGTTGCGAGCGCGGCGTCCCATTACGGGTGTCCCGCCGAGCCCACATGGAACGCGGTGCCCTGCTCCATGCACGCGGCGCTGCAGCCGGAGAATGGGCTGGAATACTCACTTACCCACGTACTCTCCTGGCGCGGGGGGGAGCGCGAGGTTTACATCGCTGTGTCCGGAGAGAGCGCCGTGACGATCCACATCTGGCCGCACTTCGCTGATGACGATTGGGTAGCACGCCGCGTGGCAGCCGCCTGGGCCTCGCAGCCGGCGATTTTGCGCCGGAGCGTCATGCCGCTCATTGTCGCCATCGACAGCGGCCTCTCCGGCGGTCCCGTGTATTGGGACTACCGAGAGACGGTGGAGGCGGCGCACGTTGTCGACTTTCCGGCCGATTATGTTCACGAGGATGCTGGCACGCTGGACTGGGCTTTTGAGGAACTTTTGACGCACGAACTCTGCCATGCCCTCGATGGGGTCCACGGCCTTCGCGAGAGGGAGGGATGGAAAGACGCCGCGCGTTCCGACGGCAGCTACGTGAGCGACTATGCACGATCCTCAGCGGAAGAGGACTTTGCCGAGTCTTGCGCTGCCTACGTACTACTGCGGACCTCTCCACGATTGGACGATAGGCATAGGCGGCACGTCGAAGACACCATGCCCAAACGCATGGAGTGGCTGGGGGAATTGTTCGGACTTGGGCCGTTTATAGCAACGATTCCGGACTGAAAGCGGCGGACGCGTGTATGACCCTGGCAGTCTGCCTGCCCCCATAGGTCGCCACAGTGACCATGGCCTTGACTCCCAGAACGTCCTCCCATTTCACGTCCTGCCCGCCGAAGCCAAGGTCCACCAGAAGATCGTTGAGCTCCCGCTTGTCCCTCAGTAGCTGCGGGACCGAAAAGGACAGGTCCCGAAATCCATCCGACTCGGCCACGGCCACATCCCAGTCCAGCCAGGTCGTTTCATCCTCCCCCCGCTGGGCCTTGAGTGTCGCCGCGTGACGGCCGGCCGGACAAACGGTTGGCGGCTGTTTGGGTCGCTTTTTCTTCGGAACTTTCATGGCTTGCTGTCCTCACTCTCCTTTTGTGTCACGTCCATACCGTAACCGCCAAGCGGACACCATTCTCGACGGCGATTGTCGTATGTGGATGCGTGACAGCCGACGGCCACCACACGCTGCACCCCGGCTCCATGTGGGCATCCGACCACCCCTGTCTGGGGAACAGCAAATCGCCGCCCCGAGCGGCGTCCCGGAGTTTGATGCTGCCGCTGACAGCCGAGATGTCGGTGTGAAGACGTAGCGTGCGCTGACGATCTGCAGAGTGCCGGATCGCGAAGATGTCCTTCACCTGCGTCACCGGGGAGGTGATGGTGAGAGCCGCGTTGAGCAGCGGCATGACGTGATTCTCAATGAGGGCCTTTAGGGGGTCAAGAATGGCCCCCCGCAACTCGTCGCCTGGGACCGCGTCGCCATCCAGGACACCCCACCCATCCAGGCGCAGGATCTCGGCGGCCAATTCCTCCGCCGCGGCGGGCGAGAGAAGCGGGATCAAAAACATATCGTGAGGCAGGTGCATGATGGGCACCGGATGCCCATAGAGCAGCGGGTGCGCTCCTGATCCGCCACAATAATCTGCGACGCCAGTGACGTGTGCGGGCAGCCTGGAATCCGAGTTCGCGTGGTAAATGAGCGGGCGTGTGCCCGTGACCCGGTTGACCCCGTCAGCCCCGACATCATCCTCGGCCCGCATCAGGCTCATCGCCAAGGCGGCGCCGTCGTCCACGCGCCACACCTGCGGGCAGGCCAGCACCAGGCGGTGCATCAGTGCCTGGTCGTCGCGCTCCCCGGGGTAAGCGTCCAGCACCTGATCGAGGGAATGCAGGATGTCGGCTGCCGGCCCGATAAATACCCCTGAGCAGGGATAGTGATACGGTTGGCTGGTGCCGCCTTGGCCGCCGTCGTCACCGTAGTCACGCGGCGCGAAGTGGTTTTCGAGGCCCCGTTTTGGCCAGTAGTTGCGCTCTCCGGATACGATGCACGGCCAGCGAAGCGAACCGTACGTCGCCATGACGTCCGATGGCGTCGTCTCGGGCAGGAGCGCCGTATCGTAGCCGTCCAGCGCGAGGACGATCGTAGTGCGCATCTCCCACGTCGATTGCTCCCGCAGCCAGTCCCGCAGCCACTCCATTTTCTCCCGGCCGCCCTCGCGGCTGGTGTCCCAACCGGGTTTCCCCACTCCCAGAGACGTGACGGCGAATCCCGCGTCACGCCAGGCCTGGG
>WTHE01000255.1 GCA_011523315.1 Candidatus Binatota bacterium | reverse complement strand
CAGAAAACAAACAGGTGATCCGCGACGCGTTTACGGCCTGGGCCAACGGTGACGGCACGGCCTTCTTCAACACCCTGGCCGACGACGTGCGCTGGACGGTGATCGGCACCAGCCCGGTATCCCGGACCTACACCAGCCGCCAGGCCTTTCTGGAGGGGGCGGCCAAGCCGCTGAACGCCAGGCTGGCCGGTCCGATCAGCCCGACCGTGGTCAACGTCATCGGCGAGGGCGACAACGTGGTCCTGCAGTGGGAGGGCAGCGCCACTACAAAGTCCGGCAAACCCTACAACAACAGCTACTGCTGGGTCATGCGCCTGACCGACGGCAAGGTCGTCGAAGGCACGGCCTACATCGACACCGAGCTGGTCTCGGAGTTGTGGAAAGAAGCGTAACGCGTGCGGCCCGTCATCCGCGCCGCAGCGGACGACGCCGATTCCTGATGGGGCACGGTGTACACCGCTCAGGATTGACACAGCAAGGAGGAAGGACCATGAACGATCAATTTGTCGCGTACCTGCACGAGTGTTTTCAGGGTGAAGTGATAGGAGAAGCCTTCGGGGTCACACTCGCAGAAGCGGCGCAGGACCCCGTTCACCGACAAAAATGGCGTTTTCTGGAACAGCTTGAACGCGAGACCAAAGGCCGCATTCGGGCTGCGCTCGAAGCGATCGGCGAATCGGTCGAGGAGGAGCCGGAAAAACGCGCCGAGGGAAAATCCTTTGGCGAGACGTTCGCCAAACTGCCGTGGTCCGAGGCGATGGATAAGCTGAAACCCGTGCTTGAGAAGTACGTCGGTTACTTTGAAGAGCACGAGAAAACAGCCCCGCCTGATGGGCTGGCCCTGGCCCAGCATCTTACTCGACACGAGCGTGCCTTGTTGGAGTTCACCGTGTGCGAGATTGAAGGCCAGCCGGACAACTCGGTTGAGCCGATTGAGCGCCTATTGGACAATCCGCCTTTGGCGGCGTAGGCTCCCTGTCGGCAGGTTCCTCACCCCTCAAAAGGTCCCCGAAGGCACGGCCTACATCGACACCGAGCTGGTCTCGGAGTTGTGGAAAGAGGCGGAGCGGAACCGCAGCCAGCCGTCATCCGCGCCGCTGCCGTTAATGGTTCAGGGTCTCTTTCGCGGGCTGCGTTTGCAGCCCGCGAGCAGTTCATAAGCCGCTGCTACCTGCCAGCGCCTTCCTGTTCCTCCTCGCTCTTCTCAGTGATTTGGACAACAGGATCTCCAATCTCTACAAGGCTCTCTTGCTCATCCAGTTCATCCAAAGTCTGCTCTCCTCTTTTAAGTGTCTCATACTTCGTTATCCACTTCGGTGGCATGAGCAACCGGCTGAAATCTCCTATCAATGATGGACCACCGACATTTCCCCGCTTTTCTTGAGCGGCGGCTAAAGACAACTTCTCTTTAACCTTCGTAATCCGTACTCTGACTTTTGGACGATCAATAGAGCCGAGTACTTCATCCGTATCAGGGTCTCTAATATCTTCTCCTTTGGGGTCTACTACATCAAAGCGCATACCAACGGCTACTCCATTTGTAGACCCGACGTTTATCACGATCTCCCGCGAGTTAAGAACTCGTGCGACTTTTGCGCGAATCGGTGCGGTCATGGTCTATCCCTCATCGTGCTGTCAGGGGAGAGGCTTCGGCGTAGCCCCTCCACATCTTCTGGAACAACATCTCTCCAGTCTTCTAGCGCGTCGTCCGCGGTAACCAATTGGTCGAAGACAAATGCTTCAAGCTTGGCGAGTATCATTTGGTAGTCTTCACGAGACTCAAAATCATGTGACGACTCTATGGCGTCCGCCACTTGAGAGAGACTAAGGTAGAGAGAGCGAAGGCGTCGAAATGCAGACCGGGCGTGGGGTTTGATGATTTCTCTGGCTGCCTCATGAGCGGATCGGCGACCGAAAATGAACGAGCCGACAAGACCTGTCGCCAAGGCAATGATCTGCAAAAGGACACCCTCCAGGCCGGTCAAGGTTCGCGTCGTTGCCACGTGCACGAAATAACCCGCTACCCCTACAGAGATGAAGACGAGTGAAACCGGCCCGAAACGTTCGAGGTTTTTCATCATCCGTCATAATATCAAAACGACACGTTGCCGGGCAATGTTCAAACTTGCTGGCAGTCATGGCAGACAGGCGTCTCAGGCAGAGGGTGCCTCTTCCAGCTCAATCGGCTCGGGCACGACGAGGAAGTAATACACCAGGGTCGCCACCAGCAGCATGGCGGCAATGACCACCAGGGGCAGCTCCCAGCTGCCCGTTGCCACCACCAGAAAGCCGGCGCTCATCGGCCCGAAGATCCCGGCGAAATTGCCCGCCCCGTTCATCACCCCCGAGATAGCGCCAATCTGTTTGGGGTTCAGCTCGACCGGCACCGCCCAACACGCGCCGCTGCCCAGATTGGTGAAATACATGTACAGGGCCAGACACGCGACCGACACCAGCGGCCAGGGCACAAACGCGGCGGCCAGGATGCTGGGAATGCCCAGAAACGCGCACAGCGCGGGCGCCCGAGCCCGGGCTGTGCGCGGACTCCAGCCGCGGCGCAGCAGGACATCCGAAATCGTTCCGCCCGAGATCAAACCCAGGGCGCCGGCCACGGTCGGGATCATGCCCAGTATCCCCATCGCTTCCAGCGAGAAACCACGCGCCTGGACCAGATAGGTCGGCAGCCACAAAATCACCATCCACAACCCGTACACCATGCACAGATAGCCCAGCGATAAAAACAGGACGTGCCGATTCCTGAGAATGCGCAGCGGAGAGACCGTCGCCTTGGAACGCGGGGCCAGATTGTCTTCAATTTCCCGCAGCTCGTGTTTGCTGATTTTAGGATGTTCGGCGGGCGTATTGGTCACCCACGCCAGCCACACGATCATCCACAGCCCCCCCAGAGCGCCATTGAAATAAAAGACCATCGGCCAGGAAAACGTGGTCAGAATCCAGGTCGTCACCGGATAGGCCAGGGCTTGGCCCAGGTGCGAGCCGGACAGACTGATGTTCTGAGCCCGGCCATACTCGTAGCGTGGGATCCAGCGCGCGTTCAGCACCGCATAGGCTGGAAAGCTGACCGATTCGAACAGGCCAACGCTGAACCGCAGGGCAATCATCAGGCCGAAGGCGGCCGCCCCCAGCGGCGTCAGGGCGGTAAACAGCGAAAAGCCGAAACACGCAATCGCCACCACCCAGACCGTATTCCAGCGGTCGGCGATTATCCCGCCCGGAATCTGGAGCAGCGTATAGCCCAGCAGAAAGGCCGAAAAAACCAGACCGAACTGGGCCTCATTCCAGCCCAGGGCAAGCATCATGACCGGTGCGGCAACCGAGATATTGACCCGGTCGGCAAAGTTGATCATGCTGCCCGTGGCCAGCAGGCCGACGAGCCGGTAGCGGACGGGGAAAGCCATGCGCTTCCCCTTAGGCTCGGATCAGATCGTGAGCCCGGAGTGTGACCGCAGAGTCCGCCCCATCCTCAAAAAAATAATCGTCGGTGACCTGACTCATCGGCCCGAACTCCAGGTTCATGGCCACCGTGTCCGCGCTCGGCCACCAGCGCAGGCGCACCCCGAGCGCGCCGGTCGGCACCGCATGCTCGGTCTGCCGGCCGCCCGGCCCGTCGTAGAAATAGTCGCCTTCCTCGCCCTCGCGCGAGACCAGCCAACTGCCCATCCAGCGTTTGCGCCGCTCCTCGGCTAGCTCGGCCTCGCCCCAGTCCACCGTCAGTCGGTCCGGCTTCATACCCGCCCCTCGTCCGGCAGCTCAAACCCGTACAGTTTGGCCGCCGTGCCGCCCAACACCTGACGCCGCTCGGCATCGCTCAGCTCACCCATGGTGCGCGCAATGACCTCCTCGGAGCGCGGCCAGGTACCCTCGTGGTGCGGGTAGTCATCGCCCCACATCAGGTTCTCGGCGCCGATCCACTGGCGCGTCTCCAGGCCGATCGGGTCATCCTGAAACGTGGCATAGCCCTGGCGGCGGAAGTACTCGCTGGGCAACATCTCCAGCTTGGGCGCGACCCAGAAGTGATGCTTCTGATAGCCCTCGTCCATGACCCACAGGGTCCAGGCCAGCCAGCCGATGCCGGCCTCGACCGTGGCAAACCTGAGCTGCGGAAAGCGCTGCAAAATGCCCGACACACACATCTGGGTCACCGGCTCAATCGCGGTTGATAGCGCGTGCCACACATAGTTGAGGATCGCCCCGCCGTTGCCGGTTGCGGTGCGCGGATCCTTGCCCGTTCCGACATGAAA
Organism: Candidatus Binatota bacterium; assembly: GCA_011523315.1. Classification (GTDB taxonomy): domain Bacteria; phylum Desulfobacterota; class Binatia; order Bin18; family Bin18; genus JAAXHF01. The sequence continues at coordinate 1,610 of WTHE01000255.1, read as the reverse complement.
GCTGATCGGCAGGCCGGCGTCCTGAATGGCCGCCCACAGCGGTTCGTACAGCGGCAGATTATACGGCTGGTCCGGCACCTGGACCGGCAGAAAGACCACCCGGTAGCCGAGCCGGGCCACCCGCTCAACCTCTGTGACCGCCGTCTCGACATGCTGGGGCGCAATCGCCGCCACCGGCAGCGAGCGCTTCTGGCTGGGCGGAAAGACCTCAATCGCCCAGTCGTTCCACACCCGACACATCTCGGTCTGGTGCTCGGAGTCGGGCGAGGCCCACATCAACAGGCCCCGGTTGGGATACACCACCTCGGCGTCAATACCGTCCCGGTCCAGATCGGCGTGACGTTTGCTCGCCTCCCAGCTGCCGCTCTTGGCCCGTTCCAGATCGTCTCCTTCGAGGCTGAAATCCCGAATCCGGGTCGGCCGCTGGCCCTCAACGATCAGGGTTTTTCGGCCCCTGTCGTCCAGCTCCATGCGGGGCAAGCGGTGGCGAAACTTGGGCGCCACGCGACGCTCCCACAGATCCGGCGGCTCCAGCACGTGGCAGTCCGCCGATATCACACAATACGGTTTCTTCGCCTGTTCAGACCCCGCCGATGCCATAACACCTCCTGTGTCTTCACTTGATCGCGTACGCGTTGGCCGGCGACCCAACCCCACCCGGCAGGTTGAGCGGCACCGACACCAGAAAGAACTCGTACACCCCGTCCTGGGCGCAGTCCCGGGCCAGCTCTTCCAGGTCCCATACCTCGCCGACCGGCATGCCCTGCAGGGCGATCAGCCGCCGGTGCTGGAAGCCGCCCGTTTTGACGTCAACCGGCAGTGCCTCGAGCGCCACATTATCCGCGGCCATGGCCGCAATCTGGTGGTCCCACAGCCAGGCCGCCGTCTCCTGCGCGGCGTCCAGCCCGGGACACGCCATGCCGCCCTCGCCCGGATGTAGCGTCCCCCGCAACGCCTCGCGACCGGCCTCATCCAGCCCGCCATACCAGGCCAGCCAGCCCGTGCGCAGCAGCACAATATCTCCGGCCTGGACGCTCAGCTGCTGCGCCTGGGCGACCCGCTCCAAAAACGGCCCGTCCATGGCAAAACGCTGGGTCGCGTCCAGCGGACTGCCCTGGTGTTCCATATAACGGGCCGCGTCCAGCAACACCCCGCGACCGACAATGCCGTGGCGAGCCCAGTGCTCAATCCCCAGCTCAGCCTTGTCATCCACCTGCTCGTCCTGGCGGCCGCCGTAGTAGCCGAACTCCCGGTAGCGGATGTGGCGCAGGCTGTCCCACTGGCTTGAGCCCTGCATGGCAAAATTGTCCACATAGTCGTCGCGGCCGCCGCGGTTGACCTCAATATGATGGCGGTAGCCGGTCCGAAACCCGCCGTACAGGGTGATCGGAAAGTTGAGCGGCAGGCTGAGGTTGATCACCCGCCCGGTCCGCACCAGGCCGGCCGCCTGTTTGACCCGCTCCGGGGTCAGCAGATTGACCGTCCCCAGCTGATCGCCGGCCCCGAATACCTCCCAGGCCTGATGTTCTCCGCTGTGTCCGACCTGGGGCAGCTCACGAAAGGGGGGGATGCGCGCCATAACAGCCTCCTTGACAGCCCGTATCACGGAC
>WTHE01000250.1 GCA_011523315.1 Candidatus Binatota bacterium | reverse complement strand
CCCGCTTGCAAAGCCCGCCCGACGTATCGAAATTCCCTGAAACTGCTCTAGCGCGGGGGGATAGGTGGGGTGAAGTCTACGCTGGATCACTGGTATTTATCTACGGAGAGTGGCGTTTCTCTACGGACGAGAGACCACTGTTACTTACAATGGCACACGAATACTTCCACGTTGTCCAGGAGTCCGTATCCGAAGCGAAGCACTTTTCTCACGATGTCGTTAGCGAGATTGGGCCAGCCTGGCTTCTCGAAGAGAGCGCAGTATACGCAGAGGTAAGGACGGGCGCACACGAAGGATTATTCAGCTTTGCTGGAGGCAAGGCATGGCAAGGATCTCGTGCGAGGAAAACCGCTGCTCCTCTCCGGTCTACAGAGACATACAACGGTCTGTTTGCTGCCGATGGGGTAGGCTATCCGCTTGGATTTATGGCCGTTGATTTTTTGGTCGAGAATTTTGGGGACTTACCGGCGTTACCGGCGTTGGTATCATTTTATGATGAGATCGGACCGGGTACGACTTGGCAGGACGCTTTCCACACCACCTTTGGGCTCAGCATCGATGAGTTTTATGTCGAATTTGAAGCCTATCGGCTCGAACACTTTCCGCCGCTGCCCTGAAAGAGAGCGTTTCACGTTAGGCTGTAACCCCACCGTGACGCTCTCGTCATGCCGGACGCGACCCGGCATTCCTGCTTCGACTTCGCTCCGCTCCGCCCTTCGGGCTACGCTCAGCACGATCGGGAGGCCGTTGGTCCTGAGCGTGAGGCGCAGCGCGCCTGAAGTCGAAGGTCTGCACAGCATCGTGAATTGCACTCAGCCTCAGAACAGGTGCAGCGACTGGGCCAGAATGGTGGCGATGGCGATTGGCGCCACATAGCGAATCAGAAACAGCCAGCCGCTGTACAGGCGCTGGCTCATCCCCCCGGCCATGAACTCCTGGCGGCGCACGGTCTGGCTGAGGACCCAGCCGGTGAAGATCGCGATCAGCAGGCCGCCCGTCGGCAGCATGTAGTTGGTGACAATACGGTCGGCCAGCCCAAAGAACCCGGCGCTCAGGTCTGAGGGAATGCCGCACAGGAAAATCACCCCGCCAATACCCCAGGTCGCCCGGCTCCGGCTCCAGCCCTGCTCGTCAATACCGTAGGCGACCACAGCCTCAAGCACAGAGATGGCCGAGCTGAGGGCGGCAAAGCTCAGCAGCACGAAAAAGACCAGGGCCAGCAGCTGCCCGGCCGGCAGCTGGGCAAACGCCGTCGGCAGGGTCTGGAAGATCAACCCCGGCCCGGCGGTCGGCTCCAGCTGGAAGGTGAACACGAGCGGAAAAATCATCAGGCCGGACAGCAGGGCGACCAGCGTGTCGCCGCCCGCAATATAAAAGGCGGGACGGACGAGGTCGGTTTCTTTTCGCATATAGCTGCCGTAGGTGACCATGATCCCGCCCGCGATACTGAGCGAAAAAAACGCCTGGCCCATGGCCTCCAGCACCGACCGGGCGGTCAGCTGATCCCAGCGCGGGCTCAGCAGAAAGGCGATGCCGGCCCGTGCTCCGTCCGTTTGCACGGCATACACCAGCAGCCCGCACAGCATGACGAACAACAGCGGCATCATGATCTTGTTGCCGCGCTCCAGACCGCCCGCCACGCCGCGCACGACAACCACAACCGTGGCCAGCATGAAAACGGCGTGCCAGCCCAGCTGGCTCAGGCCGCTGGTGGTGAGGTCGGTGAACAGACCGCTGATAGTCTCGGCCGACTGCCCGGCGAAGCTGTTGGTGAGGGACAGGACGATGTAGTGGAGCACCCAGCCGCCGACCACGGCGTAGTAGGACAGCACCACAAAAGACGCCGCCGCCGGCAGCCAGCCGGCCAAGGCCCAGGCCGAGCCCGGCCGCAGGGCTTGAAAGCTGCCGACAACGTTACGCTGCGTGTGGCGGCCGATCAGAAATTCGGCCAGCATGACCGGAATGCCCACGGCCAGCACACAGCCCAGGTAGACCAGGACAAAGGCCGCGCCGCCGTTCTGGCCGGCAACAAACGAGAAGCGCCAGATGTTGCCCAGCCCGACCGCCGAGCCAATCGCGGCCAGGATAAAGCCATATGAGCCGGACCAGTGCCCGCGTGCCTGCGCCATGCGTGTCCCTCTCGGCCCGTCCGGCTGTACAGATGGGCTGCAAAAAGGGCGGAGGAGTGGTCCGCCCGTCTCAGGCTCGGCTGTCTAATCGGTCGGCTGGTATTTGATGAGCACCCGCGAGCCGTCGGCAAAGCCCGACCGGAAGCCGCTCTCGAACGACTTCCAGCCGCTGGGGTATTTTTGAGCCAAGCGCTCAAACAAGAGTGCGGTCAACTCGGCATCGTTGACAATGGATCCGGCGGCGTCAAAAGCCGGACCGTCAGGGCTGCCCAGGGCGACCCTGGCTTTGGTGCGGCCAGCCTCGATCCGTCTAGCCCGGTAGGTCGCCTTTGGCGTCCCGACCCACACCGCTCCGTCGTGGTACATGTACCAGATCTCGGCCGGGCTGCCCAAGTCGCCGCTCTTTCGCTCGGTCGCAATATAGGCATATCTGCTGGTGGTGAGAGCCTGCTCAAGCTCGGCCGAGAGTTCGACGGCGGACACCGGCTGAGACACGAGCAGCAGACCGCTGAGGGTGAGAAGGCTACCTGTCAGGATTGCGCTTGCCCATATATGTCGCATGGTCTTCCTCCTGCCGCTATTCGGCTGCGACTTCTTTGGCCGACTGAATCACCACCGGCGTGACAGGCACGTCGTCGTGCATGCCGCTACGCCCGGTGGCCACCGCCTCAATCTGGTGCACCACGTCAAGGCCCTCGACCACTTTACCGAACACGCAGTAGCCAAAGTTGGCCTGGCCCTGGTGGTTCAGAAAGTCGTTGTCTTTGACGTTGATGAAGAACTGCGAGGTGGCCGAATCCACCACATTGGTGCGGGCCATGGCGATCGTGCCGAGTTCGTTTTTGAGGCCGTTGGCGGCCTCGTTCTTGATGGGCGGCTTTGTGCTCTTCTGCTGCATGTCCGGGGTGAAGCCGCCACCCTGGATCATGAAGCCGGCAATCACCCGGTGAAAAATCGTGCCGTCAAAGAAGCCGTCGTTGACATAGCCTAGAAAGTTGCTGACGGTCTCGGGAGCTTCCTTGTCGTACAAGTCAATCTTGATCTCGCCCAGTGAGGTTGACAGGAGTACCACACATCCTCCTTTTGCGTGCGGTCGGCGGCCCTAGCCGTCGGCCGGTTCGGCTGCTGCAACGACCGTGGCCGACTGAATCACAATCGGCTCCAGGGGCACGTCATCGTACATGCCGTGGCGTCCGGTCTGGACGCCTTCAATCTGTTTGACCACATCGAGACCCTCAATCACCCGGCCAAACACGCAATAGCCGAAATTGGCCTGGCCCTGGTGATCCAGAAAAGAATTGCGGGTGACGTTAATGAAAAACTGGGAGGTCGCCGAATGGATGGCGTTGGTGCGTGCCATAGCGACCGTTCCCTCGTCGTTCTGGAGGCCGTTGTCGGCCTCGTTTCTGATCGGCCGCTTGGTCTGTTTCTGTTGCATGTCCGGGGTGAAGCCGCCGCCCTGGACCATGAAATTGGGAATCACCCGGTGGAAGATCGTGCCGTCAAAGAAGCCGTCGTTGACATAGCCCAGAAAGTTTTGCACCGTCTCGGGCGCCTCTTTTTCGTACAGGCCGATCCTGATCTCGCCCATCGAGGTCGAGAGCACGACGACCGGTCCGCCCGGTGGATCGGCCTCGGAACAGGCCGGCAGGCTGATGAGTAGAGCGCCGGTCAGAGCGATAATGCAGGCAAGGCTCCGAATACTGTGATTCCCCTCTCGCGTTCGCGGTTCGGGGCTTCTTGTATCCCAGCCGGGGGGGGAAGAAAAGACCCTGACGAGCCGGGCTCGGTTTTGAAATCAAAGGGCAAAAGTCAAAGGGCAAAGAGCAAATGTGCAGACCCGAGGCAAGGATGCGCTACAGCCGGGTGCTGGCCTAATTCGGACACTTGGAATTTGGCCGGATTACGGAAAGAGCTTCAAAATAGAAATGGCGAGTGACGCTGCCACAATCATTCCACCAACCACGCCCGCAAGTACCCAGACTTTCAATTTCTCAATGTCCTTTGTGGTGGCTAGATGCTTGAACTCAGTTCGGAGGACGAGCACCTCGTCCTCAACGTCACGGAGGCGGCTTTCAACGTCGCCATCACCGCCATCACTCCCTCCGCCGCCTTTTTGACGAGGACGCTTCGCCCTGAATGGTATGGCCGCCATCTTTACTCTTTCTTCCATGCGTCCAGACGTTCCCACAGAGCAGCATCGGCGAACCCGTAGTAGTGGTGTACCAGTACGACAAGTCCCTCTGCTTCTTCGTTCTCCCCAATGCCCAAGGTTTCGCACACGTCAGCGCATGTCTTCTGCTGGCCTGCTACGACCCATACATGGTCGGGGATAACGGGATGATTATTCGGGAAATGATCGGCAACCGATTGCGCTGTAACATTGCTGTCGGGTGGGAGCACGACAACAAAACGGTTCATACTCACTCCTTAATCGTCTTCGTCTGCTCCACGGGTATATCCGCTGTTCATTCAGAGTGCAAACGCGCATACTGTCCTCATGAGAAACTAGATTTTCCCGCTACGCACGACCCGGAGCCGGAACAGTTTTCGGTCTGGACGCGGAAACGGTGGCGGTGCCGGGAGCGGTTCGAGGTCAGTTGGTGTGGCTTCTGTCTCACGGAGCAGCTCGGCAACCGACCACACATGCCACACGAGCCCAAACTCCATCGCTGGCGTCACGCATCAGGTCTCATGGACCCGCACCCAATTGCAGTGCGCCACATGCAGGGCGACCGCTGCCTGATGATGCTCCAGCTGTGGGCGTTCGTGCGGCGCGTTGAGACGAAGGGGGAAAGCAGTAAGCGTCAGTGAATTAGGACATTCGGGTGCTGAACTTAGGATAGCCGGCCTCTACTGAGGGCAGCACCTACAGCCGCTCCAGGTAGGCGAGCACCTCGCTGGCGCGAACCACGTCGCCGTATTTGGCCCCAATATCAAACACGTTGGCCTTGTGCGGCTCCTCGGCGCGGTCGCCGATGGCTTCGAGCGGCACGATGGGACGGAAGCCGTTGGCCAGGGCGTCCATCACCGTTGCCCGTACACAGCCGCTGGTCGTGCAGCCGGTGACGATCAGGGTATCAACGCCTTTCATGGTCAGGGTCGAGGCCAGGTAGGTGCCGAAGAAGCCCGAGGCGTACTTCTTGACGATGAGCAGGTCGTGGTCCTGGCGGTCGAGGCGCGGGTCGAGTTCGACCAGCTGGCTGCCCAGGGTCAGCAGGCGCAGCGACGGCACTTTTTCCGGCCACAAACCGGCGTCGTCCTGGCGGTGGGGATCGTAGCCGACCACGGTAAAGATGATCGGCACGGCTTTGGCCCGGGCGGCCGCAATGAGCTGGTTTGTGGCCGCCACCTCGGCGTCAAGATTGCCGGCCAGGGGCGACTGCTCCGGGGCGGTGAATCCCAGCTGCAAATCGACCACGACCAGGGCCGGCTTTTTGCCGTAGCCGAGGGTATGGCCGAGCTGAGCGCGCTGGTAGATGGCGTGTTTGTCCTGTGGCATGGCTGCTTCTCATTTCCGCTGGGGTTTGGGAGCCATGAAAACCAGGACGGTCAGCCGGCCCGGGCCGGGGTTGTGGAAGCCGTGCTCGGAGCCGGACGGAGCGAGCGCGATCTCGCCCGGACCGATGTCCCTGGTTTCGTCGCCGAGCTGGACGCGGCCGCTGCCTTCGAGCACGTAATAGACCTTGTCCGAGCCGGCGTGGGTATGGGGCGTCTGCTCCTGGCCGGGCTCAAAGCAGTACACGTCGCAGAACATCCGCTCGGT